>JALZAE010000608.1 GCA_030948535.1 Gemmatimonadota bacterium
CTCGACGCCCTTGTAGCTCGAAGCGATTCGTTCCAGCCCCTCGAGCCGCTTCACGTAGGTGTCGAACGCTTCTCGCCTCGCCCCGGGGCGAGAACCCGAGATGGAATCGGCCGCCTGCACGAGCACGGAGATCTCGCTCTCGTGCGGCACATCGTCGTGGTGCGCGGCGATGCAGTTCACGACGATCGGATTCTCGTTGTACTTGGTCGCCATCTCGACGCCGAGCTGCACGTGCGTCCCCTCGTGCTCATGCGTCAGCACTTTGCCGATGTCGTGGAGCAGCGCGCCGCGCTTGGCGAGGACGACGTCGAGTCCAAGCTCGGCCGCCATGATGCCGGCGAGGTGCGCGCACTCCTTCGAGTGCGCAAGGATGTTCTGCCCGTAGCTCGTGCGGTAGTGCATGCGGCCGACGAGCTTGATCAGCTCGGGATGCAGGCCGTGCGCGCCCGCCTCGTACGCGGCGGCCTCGCCCATCTCGACGATCTGCGTCTCGACTTCCTTGCGCGACTTGGCGACGACCTCCTCGATGCGCCCCGGATGGATGCGGCCATCGGCGACGAGCTTCGACAGAGACAGGCGGGCCACCTCGCGGCGCACCGGATCAAATGCGGAGACGACGACGGTGTCGGGAGTGTCGTCGATGATCACGTCCACGCCGGTCGCCAGCTCGAACGCGCGAATGTTGCGGCCCTCGCGTCCGATGATGCGTCCCTTCATCTCGTCGTTCGGCAACGCGACCGATGACACGCTGATCTCCGACGTGTGCTCCGAGGCGATGCGCTGCACCGCGAGCGCGACGATCTTCTTCGCCTCGCGGTCGGCGGTGCGGCGCGCGCTCTCGCGAATCTCGCGCAAGCGGTTGGCGGCGTCGGCGTGCGCCTCTTCCTCCATGCGGTGGATCAGCTCGGCCTTCGCCTCCTGCTGCGACATGCCGGCCAACTGCTCCAAGCGGCGGCGCTCGTCGGCGACGAGCTTGTCGAGCTCGCCCTCCCGCTCGGTGACCGATTTCTCGCGCCGGCCGAGGTCGCTCTGGCGCTTCCCGGTTTCCTTGTCGCGCTGCTCGAGGACGTCGAGCTTGCGATCGAGGTTCGTCTCGCGCTCCTGCAGGCGGCGCTCCCCTCGCTCCAGCTCATCGCGTCGCTTCGCGGCCTCTTGCTCCCATGTCTCGCGGAGCCGGATCGTCTCTTCCTTGCCGGCGACGACGGCCGACTTTCTCAGATTCTCGGCTTCGCGCTGGGCCTCGTCGACGATGCGCTTGGACGTCTCTTCGGCGGTCGATTTCGCCGCGGCTTGGGCGGTGCGCTCCGTGCCACGTCCCGCCGACCTCCCCATAACGAACGTCGCCGCTGCGGCGATGATTGCGAGCACGCCAAGCGCGGCGAGAAGAACAGTCTGACTCATATGATCTATTGCTCCAGCGCAGCTCCGTCGCCGCGCTTACGGGGGTAAACCCACGGATTGAACCCGCGTCCGAGCTTCGCGCACGCCGTCCGGACCAGCACCGGCGAAGGGCGCGAGTCGGGACGGGCTAACTGCAACGATCACTTGGAGCTACGGGTTCGGTACTGACGTCAAACTACCTTTCGTGCGGCAAAAAGCGAGGGCTTAGGTGTTAGGTATTGAGGTGTTAGGTGTTGAGGTGTCAGGCACCGAATCGGCATTGGGCGCCGATCTCGCGGGCATCCTGACCCTCAACACCTAAGACCTAACACCTTCAGCGGGCGATCAATCGCCGGCTGACTTATGCGCCGGCATCCACGCGTCCACATCCCTCGCCAGGCCACGCATCGCCTGCGTCAGCTCGCCCTGTTCTTCTCGTGCTTGGAAAAGCTGGTCGGTGATCTGGAGGGCGGCGAGGATGGCGGCCTTGTGGGACTCGACGACGGTGCCCGCGTTGAGCACGGCGCGAATTGCCTGGTCGACGTACTGCGCGACGGCACGCGTGTGCTCGAGGGAGGCGGCCGTGCGAATCGTGTACTCTTCGCCGACGATCGACACCCGGACGACGCTCTTTTTTTCGCTCATCGCTCCGTCCCCATCTCATGCTGTTGGCGAAGGAACTGCGTGCGCTCGAGGAGCACGCGCATGCGCTCGCCGGCGGCGTCCAATCGGCCACGCATGTCCTTGTTCTCGCGCTCGAGCTCGGCGAGGCGGTCGGGGTGCGCCCCGCCACCGGCCATCGCGCCCTCCAACTCACGCAAGCGCGACTCCGCGAGCTGCGCGCGACGACGCCAGACCGCGATCTCGTGGCCGAGCGCGCGGACCGAATGCTCCAACTCCTGAAACGCGGACAGATCAGGCCGTTCGTTGTCTGACACCGAGCTCTCCCTCGAGGGTGCGCAGCAGCTTCTCTCGGCGTCCCGCAATCTCCTTGCTCTGCAGCGTGCGCGCCGGATCCCGGAAGGTGAGCCGCCACGCGATGCTGCGGAAGCCCTCGGGCACTCCCTCGCCGCGATATTCACTCACGACGTCGAGCGATTCGAGCATGGCGCCGCTCGATGCGCGGATCACCGATTCCACGCGCGCGGCGGGCATGTCGTTCGGCACCAGGAGCGCGACATCGATGTCGGATGCGGGCATCGATGGCAGCGCGCGGAAGGCGCGGCCGGCGCGACTCGAATGGACCTCGGCACCCGCCGGCGCGTGCGCACCCTTAGGCGCGACGAACTCGGATTCGGTCGACTCGATGCGCATCTCGACGCCGAATGCGGGCGACGCCCACACGGGCGCATCGAGCGCGACACGCACGACACGTCCGACGCGCTCACCGCCGGCGCGCATCTCCCACAGCGTCTCGCCTTCCCCGCCGATGAGCTCGGAGCCGGCAATGCCCAACGATTCGAGCATCGAATCGGCGAGCGCCTTGGCATCCCACTCGTCGAACGCCGGCGGGTTTGGCTCGGTGAAGTGCGGCGGCCGCCGCAGACCCATGATCAGCGCGGCGGCGCGCATCTCCTCGCGCGGAAGCACGTCGGACGTCGGTTCGAATGCCGCGCCGATCTCGAACAGCCGGAGGTTGCCGTGCATCCGCGCCAAATTGTACTCGGCGCGCCGAGCGAGCGTGTCGAGCAGATCACGTCGCAGGTAGGATTCGTTTTCCGCGAGCGGATTGGTGATGCGGGCGAAGCCATCCTCCGCTCCGGCAACGAACGGCATCGGACGCACTTCGAGTAGCCCGCTGGCAATCAGTCGCGCGCGCACTCGCTTCATGAGCGACCACAGTGGCGCATCGGGGGACGTGCCCGCGCGGAAGGGACGCAGCTCATCGGGGAACGAGTCGTACCCGCGCAGTCGCGCCAGCTCTTCGACGAGATTCACTTCGGCCGTCACGTCGGAGCGCCACGACGGCACGCCGACGTCGATCGTGTCATCGCTCCCAGTCGCGCAGGTGAAACCGACCGGCTGCAACAATGTCACCGCCTCCGCGCGAGTCATCGCGACGCCGAGTAGCGTCGACGCGCGCGCCAGGCGCAGGCCGATCGAGCGTGGGGCGACGGCGACCGGAAGGATGTCGACGGGAGCGCCTTCGATTCGCCCGCCGGCGACCTCGATGATCATCCGCGCGGCCCGCTCGAGGATCGCGGGCGCCGCGTCGACGTCGACGTGGCGCTCGAAGCGATAGCTGGCGTCGGTCGACAATCCGAGCACACGGCGCGTATGACGCACCGAGGCCGGATCGAAGTTCGCCACCTCGAGAAAAATGTCCGTCGTCCCATCGCTCACTTCGCTGGTCGCGCCGCCCATCACACCGGCTACCGCCTGCGCGCGCTCGGCGTCGGCGATGACGGTCATGCTGGCGTCGAGCGTGCGCGGCACGCCGTCGAGCGTGACGATCGTCTCGCCATCGCGCGCGCGACGCACGATGATCGCCGGCCCCGACAGCTTCGAGACGTCGAACGCGTGCATCGGTTGACCGGTATCGTGCAT
>JALZAE010000624.1 GCA_030948535.1 Gemmatimonadota bacterium
CATCGGCGTCAAAGCGGGCCCCGGGGGCGAGCATCACGCCGTCGCGCGCGACGACGGTGAACGGACCGCCGTGCATGTGCATCGGGTGGATGAAATTGTTGTTCGTGCCGATGAACCGGAATTTCACCGTCTGCCCGACGCGCATGTGTAGGGTATCCGTGGCGGGATATGCCTTGCCATTGATCGTGAAGTAGTTGGGGAGCGCACCCTCCATCAGCATCGCCGGGTACGTGAGCCCATCGCGGTTGAGCCACTCCTGGAGCTGCACGACGTACTCGAGCGTCGTTGGCGGCTCGGCGGCGCGATCACGAGGGCGGATGATGAGGGCGCCGTAGAGGCCGAACGCCTGCTGCCGGTCGGGCCGGTCATGCGAGTGATAGAAGTAGCTGCCGGACTGCTGCGCGACGAACTCGTAGACGAAGCGTTCGCCCGGCGCGATTGGTCGCTGCGTGATGTTCGCCGGACCATCCATCGCGTTCGGCACGATGAGCCCATGCCAGTGCATCGTCGTCGAGTCCGGCAAGTGATTCGTGTAGTTGATCCGGATGTGGTCGCCCTCGTTGAACTCGAGTCTGGGACCAGGCACCTGCCGATTGATCGCGTACGCGGTGACCCACTTGTTGGGCAGGATGTACCACTGGATGACCGACGACTCGAAGTCGAAGACCTTGACGCCGTTCTCGATGCGCGGCGTGAGAGGGCGGTCGCCTCTCGCCGTCACCTCCGCGTGGTACGCAACGAGGCGGGGATCTGCTGCGGCCATGTCGCGCATCGCGTCGGCGGGCGTCTCGGTGGTCGTGATCATGCCGGGTGGCATAATCGAGCGACCGACCGACTCCGCGCTCAGGCGCAGATTGAAGAACGCAGCAGGGACGTACATCCCGGCGACGAGCATGAGCAGGGTGAAACCGGTCACGGTCGCCAGCTGCGCGCGCGTGACGCTCGGCACCATCGTGGCGGTTGCCATCGCCTCATGGCCCACGCCGCCGGCGCCCGCACTCGCGCCCTCCGCGTTCATGGAGACGGCGCCAGCGGTCCTCTCACCATGATCCATCGCGCCGTGTCCCATCGCGGCGTGTGGCGAGGATGCAGCGGCCTTCGTGGACGCTGCGGGCATCGTGATCGACCCCGACATGTCGTGCCCACTCTGGGCGCCCGCGCGCCGGCCGTCCCGGACGGTCATGAGTCCGTGTTTCATCTGCCGTGTCACGAGCCACACGTTGACGGGATACGCGAGGGCGAAGCCGACCGTGATGCCGAGCGACATCACAAACCAGAAGAGCGGCTCGCCGGGCCACATGGCCCGCATGTCACGCCCCATCATGAGCGTGATCATGACCGGCGCCATCCCGGCCATCATCGCGTTCATCGACACCAGCTCGGGGATGAAGCTCCGGCGCACGTTCTCCGCGTACGACCCTCCCATCATCGCGCGCATGAAGAGCGACTGAAAGATCAGGAGTCCGAAGAGAAAGCCGGCGACGTACTCGACGAGAAGATCTGCCCACATTGGGAGTCCGAGCAGCGCGGTCGCGGCCGCAGCGAGGATGATCCCGGTCGCGTCCCCTGCGACGCAGTGCACGGTCGAGCCGACGCCTTGCTTCCATAGTGGCGCGACGAATGCCTCATGTGTATTGGGCGCGGGTTCCTTGTCGGCCAATACGTATAACAAGAGTCCGATCGGACCCATATAAAGCGTCACGAGCACGAACCCCCACTTCATGACGGTGGCCTCGGGATTGTGCCGGAACTGATCGTAGGCGACGTACGCGGCCGACAGCAGCGAGATCGTCAGCCAGAGATATACGACGTAGTCGATTGGCCGCAGGATCATCGAGAGCTCCACAAGGTGTTCGCGACGGCGCGATATTTTACGCTTCATAAAATACACTGCCGGCTGATCGGGGTAAATACGTCGGCCGAGGGACTAGTAATAGGGGATAGGGGTATATAGGTTGATAGCCAAGGGGGGTATTTCCCCTGCTCACCTCGGAGGACGCATGGAACGGCTGGAATTGAAGATTGATGGCATGAGCTGCGGCCACTGTGTCGCCGCCGTCACGAAGGCGTTGAAGGCGGCGGACGGCGTACGAGTCGACAGCGTCGAGGTCGGCTCGGCCACCCTGACGTACGATCCGGCGGCGACCACCCCGAGCGCCATCGCCAAGGCGATTGCTGCGGCCGGATACGTCGCGGCGCCCGCCGCCGCCTGAGCCACACGCGCGCACTCCGTTTTCCCGGTGAAGAAGCATGACAACTGTTGACTGGTTGGTCCTTCTCGCCGCGATCGTCACGATCGCGCTGGTGAACTGGTATTTCTTTGCCGCCGGACGCAACAGCGTCGCGGTGGCGAGCGCCGCCGCGTCGCAACCTGGCGCTGACGGCATCCCCGCAAGCGCTGCACCCGCGGCCGACGTCACGATCACGGTGCAGGGCGGCTACGACCCACGCATCGTGCGCACAAAGGCCGGCCAGCCGGTTCGTTTGGTGTTCGACCGACGCGAATCGTCGAGCTGCACGGAGGAAGTGGTGTTCCCGGATTTCGGCATCCGAAAGTTCCTGCCGGCGTTCACAAAGACCACGGTCGAGCTCACACCGCCCGCGCCGGGCCGTTACGCCTTTACCTGCGGCATGAGCATGCTCCGCGGCGAGCTGGTCGCGGAAGCGTGATCCGGCCATGAGGAGAGACGATGAGCACCGATCTGCAATCGAGGCCGGTGGACGAACGAGCCAACGGGGTTGCGCCGACCGAGACGATTCGCATCCCGGTGAGCGGCATGACGTGCGCTGCCTGTCAGTCGCGCGTGCAGCGGACGCTGCAGCAGCAGCCGGGCGTCTCGGACGCGTCGGTCAACCTCATGATGAAGAACGCGACCGTCACCTTTGATCCGACGGTTGTGCATCCCGAGCAGCTCGTCGGCGCGATCCGCGAGACGGGCTATGGCGCCGATCTCGCGCCGGCGTCGCAAACGGCGTTTGAGGAGCAGGAGGCGCGCGACCGCGCGCAGACCGAGGAGTTCGTCGATCTGCGCCGGAAGGCGATCGTCAGCGGCGTGATCGGCGGCGTCGCGATGCTCGTCTCGATGCCGCTCATGGCGGCGAACGCGCACCTTGGGCTCGGCCGCGCGTCCGACCCCTTCATGCGCTGGACGATGCGCGTACTCGATCCGCCGTTGGCCCGCGCGATCCCCTGGCTGTATGCGGTATCGCCGCGGCTCATTGCCGCTGTTCTGCTTTGTCTTACCGCCGGCGTCATGGCGTGGGCGGGGCGCCATTTCTACACGCGCGCGTGGGCAGCCTTTCGCCACCATTCCGCGGACATGAACACGCTGGTCGCCGTGGGCACTGGCGCCGCCTTCGTGTTCTCCGTCATCGCGACGCTCGCCCCCGGCTTTTTCGTTGCGCGCGGCGTCGCGCCCGACGTCTACTACGAGGCGGTGATCATCATCATCGCGCTCATTCTCACGGGCAACGCTTTCGAGGCGCGCGCGAAGCGCCAGACGTCGAGTGCTCTCCGCGCGCTGGTCGACTTGCAGCCAAAGACCGCCCGGGTCGTGCGCAACGAGACGGAAGTCGATGTGCCGATCGACACCGTCGCGCAGGGCGATACGGTCGTCGTTCGTCCCGGCGAGCGCATTCCGGTCGACGGCGAAGTGCTCTCGGGCACGAGCGCCGTCGATGAATCGATGCTGACCGGCGAGTCGCTGCCGGTCGAGAAGAAGCCGGGTGCCCTGGTAATCGGCGCGACCATCAACCGGACCGGCGCCTTCCGTTACCTCGCGACCACCTTGGGCGGCGACAGCACGCTCGCGCGCATCGTGAAGCTGATGCGCGACGCGCAGGGTTCGCGCGCGCCGATTCAGCGGTTGGCCGATCAGGTGAGCGGCATCTTCGTGCCGATCGTGATCTCGATTGCCGTGGCGACGTTCGCCACCTGGTTCATCGCGTCCCATGCGAGGGGCGCGACCGCTGGCGCCGCGGCCGTGCATGCATTTGCCGCGGCCGTCGCGGTCCTCATCATCGCCTGTCCATGCGCGATGGGTCTGGCCGTGCCGACCGCGGTCATGGTCGCCACGGGGAAGGGCGCCGAGTTGGGCGTACTGATCAAGGGCGGCGAGGCGCTCCAGCGCGCGGGCGATGTCACCACCATCGTGCTCGACAAGACCGGAACCGTGACGGAAGGGAAACCGACGGTCACCAACATCGTGCGCGTGCCTGCGACCGGCGGCACGTCGCCGTCGAAGGATCGATCGGACGACGAGCTGCTGCGGCTCGTCGCCTCGATCGAATCCTCGAGCGAGCATCCGCTGGCCGACGCAATCGTGCGGTTCGCGACAGAAAAAGGGCTCGCGATCAGCAGACCCGAGCCGTTCGACGCCGTGACCGGCCGAGGAGTGGTGGGTGTCGTCGACGGCGTCGCGCTGGCGGTCGGCAACGCGGCGCTGATGGCGGACCATGCCATCGACGTCGCCTCGCTCGCCAAGGACGTGGAGCGCCTAGGTGGCGAGGGAAAAACAGCGATGTACGTAGCGATCGAGGGCACGCTTGCGGGCGCGATCGCGGTCGCGGATCCAATCAGAGCCAGCTCGCGCGAGGCGATTGCGCGGCTCACGAGCTCAGGCTTGACGGTCGTCATGCTCACGGGCGACAACGAGCGCACGGCCAAGGCGATCGCCGCGCAAGCGGGGATCGACCGCGTCATCGCCGGCGTGTTGCCCGAGGGCAAGGTCGCCGAGGTCAAGCGACTCCAGGAAGCCGGCGAAGTCGTGGCCATGGTGGGCGACGGGATCAACGACGCGCCCGCGCTGGCGCAGGCCGATATCGGTATGGCGATCGGCACCGGCACCGATGTCGCCGCCGAGGCGGCGGACGTCGTGCTCATGCGCGGCGATCTCACGAGCGCGGCGCAGGCGATCGAGCTGTCGCGGCGCACGATGCGCACGATGCGGCAAAATCTGTTTTGGGCGTTCGCGTACAACGTGATCGGGATTCCCATCGCCGCCGGCGCGCTCTACCCGATGTTCGGCATTCTCTTGAGTCCAATCCTGGCGAGCGCGGCGATGGCGTTCAGTTCGGTGAGCGTCGTGACGAACAGTCTACGCTTGCGCTCGGCGCGGATCGCCTGATGACGAGAGCGCGAACAGAGAACAAACACAACCAGAGTCGAGAGGCATGACATGACGCCAGTCACAAAGAAGCGAGCGCCCACATCGCGCGGCTCGGCTCGAGCGGCGTCGCGGCCGGCGATGGAGCGAGAGTCGACCGCGCCGGTCGGGTGCGGATGCGCGCTCGCGGATGGCGATGGCGCGGGGAGCGCTGTCGGACGCAAAGCAATCGCGGTGGATGCCGACATCAAGCAACGCAACGTCATCCGGCTCCGACGCATCGAGGGTCAGGTGCGTGGTCTACAAAAAATGGTGGACGAGGATCGCTACTGCGCCGACATCATGACGCAGATCTCGAGCGTCCATGAGGCGCTTCGTGCCGTCGGGCGCGAGCTCATGCGTAATCATCTCAAGCATTGCGCATCGGCCGCCGTGCGCGCGGGCGGTGATGAGGCGAGTGCCATGTATGACGAGCTCGTCGATTTGATGTACACGCGCACCCGATAGGGTCAGGACTAGATCGCGTTCCAAGATTCAGAACTACCCAGTCATTGCCTGACGGGATCGTCGGGGAATGCCGCTTTCCGTCGCGCGTATGACCGTGTACACTGAAACCATGAGCCGCCTATCTGGCTTCCGTGCGCGCGGGGTCGCCTCGACTCTGCTCGTCTCTTTCTGCTACTTGATCTTGGTCGAGAGCGGATTCGGCTGCACGCGGACGTCGTCTGTATCATCGGAATCGATGACGGCGATGGGGATGGCGGACATGCCTGCGGTTGCACCGCCATCGTCGGCGCAGTCGCAAACGTCCGGTGACGCCCCTCGCGACGCATCGCAGCACCAGTCTCGCGACCAGCAAGGCTGCCAGTTCCCGTGGGCGCCGGACGGGTGCCAGACCATGCCGCCCTGTGCGCCTGCGGCGCTTGAGAGCCCGGCCATTACCTACCTCGCTGACGCCACTGCGCCGAACGTGGCACAGCCGCAGCGACTGATCGTGCCGCTCTCTCCAACGCGCGCGCCCGAGCTTCCGCCTCCTCGAGCGTAGCTTCGCAACAACGGGAGCGCCGGCATCGCCGCGCTCCGTTCGTGCTCCCGCAACATGCACCTGGCTCGTGACGCAGTTCCGAGAACAGGCGCGGTGCGGGTAGACCGCCTCACACGTCATCGCCACGGGAGCGTCGCGCCACACCGGCGTAGCGACCGTGGCGGCGCAGACCTTTCCGGAAATTGCCATGCTCCTGCACCTCGCGATGTCCCCGCTGATGCGCACGTCGATCTGCCGCGTGGCCTGCGCTCTCGGCGGCGTGTTGTGGGTGACAAGTGCCTCAGCCCGGGCTGGCGCGCAGACGCCGAATGTCCAGGCGGTCTCATTGGATTCGCTCCTGCATATCGCGCGCGCGAATAGCCCCGTGATTCGCGCCGCTCGCGCACGTAGCGTCGCCGCGCGCCTCCGCGTCGGTCCGGCGGGCGCTCGCCCCGACCCGATGCTCATGGCCGGCGTGCAGAATCTTCCGCTCTCCTCGCCCGGCTTCAGCGCGGAAGAGATGACCATGAAAATGATTGGCGTCGGGCAGACGATCCCTGCGCCAGGGAAGCTCGCGTTACGCACGAAGGTCGCGCAGGCAGAGGCTGACGCCGTCCAGGCGCAATCGCTCGTCGCCGAGCGCGACGTCCAACGAGAGGTGAGCGACGCATACTACGATGTCGTCGCAGCGACCGATCTGCTCTCGGTGACGTCGCGCGGCCAAACGGTGCTCACGCGGTTTCTTCCCGCCGCGGAAGCACAATACGCCTCGGGTAGCGGTGCGCAGATCGACCTCATCAAGGCGCGGCTCGAGGCGACGCGGCTCGCCGCCGACGGCGCGCAGCTCGCCGAAGACCGGCGCGCGGCGCTCGCTCGTCTCGCCGCCGCACTCGTTCCGAGCACTGACAACCG
>JALZAE010000629.1 GCA_030948535.1 Gemmatimonadota bacterium
CTCGACGAGGGTGAACATCGCCGTCGTCATCCCGATGCCGACCGCCAGCGTCGCGATCACGAGCGACGCGAACGCCGGCGACCGCCGAATCTGCCGCAGCGCGAACTTCACATCGCCGGCCAGCGCGCCGAGCACGTCTCGCTGCCGCTGCGAGGAGGCGCGCCGGCGCGCGGCCGAGTGGAGCGTTCGCCGCGCCTCGGCGAAGTCGCCGAACCGCCGCTCGGCCTCTACGCGCGCGTCATCGGGCGTCATGCCATCGCGCACGAGGTCATCGATGCGCAATTGCAGATGCGCCTCGATCTCGCGGTCCATCTCGGCGTGGACATCGCGGCGGCCGCGAGGTCGCAGGTCGAAGATGCGCCGGTAGACGCTCACGCCGACCGCGCCGACAGGATGGCGGTGACCGACGTCGTGTAGCGCAGCCACGTCGCGGTCTCGGAGCGGAGATGCCGGCGCCCCGCCGCGGTCAGCTTGTAGTATCGCGCCCTTCGATTGTTCTCCGTCGTCCCCCACTCGGCCGCGAGCCAGCCACGTCCCTCCATGCGCTGGAGCGCCTGGTAGAGCGCGCTGTCATCGACGCCGAGCATCCCGCTGGAGCGACGCTCGAGCCAGGTGGAGATGCCGTAGCCATGTGCGGGGCCCCATGAGAGGGTCTTGAGGATGAGAAGATCCAGCGTCCCTTTGAGAAGGGGCAACTGCTGTTCACCCGTCGTCACCTTAGCGCGCTCCCCGTGAGTGATGAGGGGAGCGACGTTAACCGACTGACGGCCGCGAGGTCAAGAGTGCAGACGTCAGATGTCAGATGTCAGATGTCAGATGTCAGTGCAAGCGCTATGTTCGGACGACGCAGTGCTTGCCTAACATCTGACATCTGAGAACTGCCCTTTGAAAACCGTGGAAGTTTCTGTCGACAGTGGCCACGAACGCGTCGTGCTCTGCGATGATCCAGAAACGGGCTATCGTGGCATCATCGCGGTTCACAGTACGCGGCTCGGGCCAGCCGTCGGCGGTACACGCGTCTGGCCGTACGGGTCCGTCGAAGAGGCATTGGCCGACGCGCTCCGCCTATCGCGCGGGATGACCTACAAAGCCGCGGCGGCGGGACTCGCGCTCGGCGGCGGGAAGGCCGTCATCATCGCCGACTCGCGCACCATCGACCGCGAAAAAATCTTCCGCGCGCACGGACGGTTCGTCGAGATGCTCGGCGGCAAGTACATCACGGCCGAGGATGTCGGGACGAGCCCGGCCGACATGGCGATCGTGCGCAAGGAGACCGAGTTCGTCGCCGGGCTCGCCGACCGGTCGGGTGATCCCTCTCCCTCGACGGCGCACGGTGTCGTGCGTGCGATGCAAGCGGCCGCGCGCGAGCGCTGGGGATCGGACGATCTCGTCGGCCGCACGGTGTCGCTGCAGGGATGCGGACACGTCGGCACTCACGTCGCGCACGAGCTGCACGAGCTGCGCGCACGGCTGATCCTGAGCGACATCGACTACGAGCGCGCGGCCGCGCTCGCCCGCGACATTGGCGCCCGGACGGCCGATCCCGATGCGATCTACGAGGTCGCCGCCGACATCTTCGCGCCCTGCGCGCTCGGCGCCATCATCGACGACGGCACGATCGCGCGGATGAGCGCGACGGTCGTGGCCGGCGCCGCGAACAATCAATTGCGCGAGGATCGGCATGGGGACATGCTGGCCGGGCGCGGCATCGTCTACGCGCCCGATTACATCGCGAACGCCGGCGGCATCATCAACGGATGCCGCGAGCTCCTGGGATGGACCGTCGAGCGCGCGGCGCGCGCCGTCGATGCGATCTACGAGACGACGGCGCAGGTGCTCGAGATCGCGCGCATGGAAGAGATCGGCGCCCACACCGCCGCCGACCGCCTCGCCGAATCGCGTCTCAGCGCCGAGCCGACGGAGTAGCTCCGGTCGGAGGTCGCGAGTGGCGTGGCGGATGTCCCAACGTTTCGAACGTCCGCCGTGTCCAACCTGAACACCCTACCCGGACCAGGCCTCGTGGACAGCTTGCTGAAAGAACTGAAGTACAGCCTCCGCCGGCTGCGCAAAACGCCCGGCTTCACCGCGATCGTGGTGATCACGCTTGCCCTGGGCATCGGCGCAAACACGGCGATCTTCAGCGTGGTGAACACGGTGCTGCTGCGGCCGCTGCCCTACAAGGAGCCCGAGCGGCTGGTCACCATCCAGCATTTCTATCCCGCCCTCAAGCTCGATGCGCCGGTGTCGGCGCCGGGATTTCAGGACTATCGCGACAAGACGCGCGACTTTTCCGGCGTGGCGGTCGAATCCAACTGGAACGTCAACCTCACCGGACTCGGCGAGCCGCAGCGCCTGCGTGGTAGCCGGGCCTCGGCGCAGTACTTCGCGACGATGGGGGTGCCGGCCGCGTTGGGCCGCGTGCTGCTGCCGGAGGAAGACGTCGACGGCCGCAATCGCGTCGTGGTGCTGAGCGACGGCGGCTGGAAGCGCCTTTTGGGAGGCGAGCGCAACGCGATCGGCAAAAAGATGAACCTCAACGGTCTCGACTACGAGATCGTCGGCGTCATGCCGCCATCGTTCCAGGAATTCTGGGGACAGAACATCGAGCTGTGGACGCCGCTCGCGCTCGATCCAAAGCTCTTCGTGCCGAGAAACTACACAAACGAGTCTCTCAATCTCACCGCACGGGTCAAGCCCGGCATCACGATCGAGCAGGCGCAGCGCGACATGCGCGCCTTCGCCGAGCGGATGAAGAAGGACAACCCCAACTCGCTCCCGCCGGACTGGTCGCTCAAGGTCACGACGCTGACTGAGATTCGCACCGGACAAATCCGCCCCGCGCTGCTGGTACTGCTCGGCGCCGTCGGGTTCGTGCTGCTGATTGCCTGCGCGAACGTGGCGAACCTGCTACTCGCCCGCGCGTCCGCGCGCATGAAAGAAGTCGCCATTCGCACCGCGCTCGGCGCGAAACGGTGGGACCTGGTGAAGCAGCTGTTGACGGAGAGCGTGCTGCTGTCGCTCATGGGCGGCCTGCTCGGGCTCGGTCTCGCGTTCTGGAGCGTGCGCGCGCTCGTCGCGTTCAACCCCGGCAATGTTCCGAGACTGAACGAGCTCAACGTCGACGGAACCGTCATGGCATTCACGCTCGGCGTGTCGCTGCTGACTGGATTGTTGTTCGGTCTCGTGCCGGCGTTGCAGACGTCCCGATCGGATCTGCAGTCGACGCTGCGCGAGGGTGGGCGCGGCGGATCCGATCGGAGCGGCCAGCGTATTCAGCGTGTACTCGTCGTCGCCGACGTCGCGCTCGCGCTGACGCTCCTCACCGGCGCCGGTCTCTTGATGAAGAGCTTCGCGCGGTTGCAGGGCGTAAATCCCGGATTCAATCCGTCGAACGTGCTGACGTTCAATCTGTCGCTGCCGCGGACGAAGTACGCGAACGACACCGCACAGCGCGCCTTCTTCGCGGCGGTGATTCCGCAGATGGAACAGCTGCCCGGGGTGCAGGGAGTCGGCGCGACGACGGTGTTGCCGTTCGGCGGGAGCTGGTCGACGGGAAGCTTCAACGTCGAGGGCTTCGTGCGTCCGCAGAATGGACAGGGGCCATGGGGCGACATTCGAGTGATCAGTCCCAATTTCTTCAGGACGATGCAGATTCATCTGCGGCAAGGACGGACATTCGGCACGCAGGACGCTCCCGGCACGCCGATCGTTGCCGTCGTCGACGACGAGTTCGTGAAGAAGTTCTACAAGAAGGGCGAGGATCCGATCGGCAAGCGCCTCTGGTTCGGTGGCCAAACGCCGAACGACAGCACCCGCTACTTCAGCATCGTCGGCGTCGTCGATCACACGAAGCATGAGGGGCTCGACGCCGACCCGCGCGTGCAGCTCTACCTGTCATCGACTCAGGACCTAATCAGCGGCGTAAACTCGCTCGACTTCGCGGTGCGCACGGCGGGCGATCCGGTGAAATTCGTCTCGGCCATCCGCGGCGCGATTCGTTTGGTCGACCGCGATCTCCCCATGTCGCGCATCCGTCCGCTCGAGGAGCTCGTCGATCAGTCGATGGGACAGCGCCGCCTCTCGATGGTGATGCTCGGCGCCTTCGCCGGCATCGCGCTGCTGCTGGCGTCGATCGGCATCTACGGCGTGATGTCGTACTCCGTCGCTCAGCGTTCGCGCGAGATGGGCGTGCGCATGGCGCTCGGCGCCGCGCGCAGCAGCGTGCTCGGTCTCGTCATGCGGCAGGGGATGGTGCTGGTGATCC
>JALZAE010000630.1 GCA_030948535.1 Gemmatimonadota bacterium
GTTCCACTCTTTCTCGGTCACGGGCTGGACGCTCAGGCGACTGCCCTTCTGCAGCAGCACCATCTTCTCCAGACCCGCCATCGTCTTCAACTCGGCCAGCGTCACCGGCGCTTTGAACGGCTTGACCGCTTTGAGGTCGACCACCACCCAGGTCGGCGCATCGCGATCGCTCTTCTCATCGAAGTGATCATCCTTCGGATTGAAGGCGGTCTCATCCGGATACGCGGCGCGCGCGACCTCGGCGATTCCCATGATGGCGGTCGGCACCGCACTCGAATGATAAAAAAAGACGAGATCGCCTTTCTTCATTCCATCGCGCAGGAAGTTGCGAGCCTGGTAGTTCCGGACGCCATCCCAGTGCGTGGTACGCTTGGGGAGCGCCCAGAAATCATCCCACGAGAAGGAATGGGGCTCGGACTTCACGAGCCAATACCGTTTGTCGTCGCTCATACCAGAGAAGATGGGCAGACTTTGGCCAAAAAGCACTCTCCGCATCTCGGCGCCCTCGCATCGCAGATGGCGCGGCCGTGATCGATCAGGAGGTGCGAGACCATCGTCCAGCGGTCGCGCGGCACGAGCGGGATCAGCGCCTGCTCGATCTTCACCGCGTCCGTCTCTTTCGTCCAGCCGAGTCGCTGGCTGAGGCGCGTGACGTGGGTGTCGACGACGATTCCCTCGTTGAGCCCGAACGCGTTGCCGAGGATGACGTTCGCCGTCTTCCGGCCGACGCCGGGGAGCTTGGTGAGCTCGTCCATGGTGCGC
Organism: Gemmatimonadota bacterium; assembly: GCA_030948535.1. Lineage (GTDB taxonomy): Bacteria > Gemmatimonadota > Gemmatimonadetes > Gemmatimonadales > Gemmatimonadaceae > JALZAE01. The sequence continues at coordinate 763 of JALZAE010000630.1, forward strand.
GGTACCTCGCCGCCGTGCCGCGCGACAAGCGCGTTGGCCATGCCGATCAAACTCTTCGCTTTGCTGCGGAAGAACCCGGCGCTCTTGATGAGCTGCTCCACGTCCTCCTGCTTGGCGTCGGCGAGCGCGGCCGGCGTCGGAAATCGCGCGAACAGTGCGGGCGTCACCATGTTGACGCGCGCGTCAGTGCACTGTGCGCTCAGGATCGTCGCGACGAGCAACTCAAAGGGCGACCGATGATCGAGCGAGCAATGCGCATCAGGATAGGCCTTGTAAAGCGCGTCGACGTGCGCCCCGACGTCCGCGGGGGGCCGGCCGCGGCGCCTCGTGGCGGCGCGTTTTGCGACCGGCTGCTTCGTGATGACCATCGCCTTTTGCTTCCTCATGCGACGCCCACTCCGCGCCGACGCCGCGCGCGCGCCACGATCTCGTCCGCGGACAATGCGTTGAAGATGTCGCCGCGCTCGAGCCATCCCTTCCGCGCGATGCCGATGCCGATCTCGACGTAGTCGAGATTCTTGGTCGAATGCGCGTCGGGACCGATCTCGATCGAGACACCGAGGCGCTTCGCCTTCTGGCAGAGCCGCCAGTCGAGATCGAGCCGATGCGGGTCGGCGTTGAGCTCGACGGCGACATCGAGCTCGGCGGCGCGCTCGAGCACGGCATGCATATCGATAGCGTACGGCGCGCGCGTCAGCAGCAGGCGGCCGGTCGGATGGCCAAGAATGGTGAGGTGCGGATCGTCGATCGCACGAAGCACGCGATCGGTCATCGTCGTGACATCCATCCCAAAGCGCGAGTGCACGGAGCCGATCACATAGTCGAAGCGGTCGAGCAGCTCGGGGTCGTAGTCGATGCGTCCGTCGGCCAGGATGTCAGCCTCGATCCCCTTGAGCACGCGAAAGTCGGCGAGGCCTTCGTTGACGCGATCGATCTCGTCGTGCTGCTCGCGCACTTTCTCGGGAGACATTCCGCCGGCGTAGAACGCCGACTGCGAATGATCTGAGACGCCGAGGTAGCTCCAGCCGCGCGCCTTCGCCGCCGCGGCCATCTCGGCGATGGTCGCCTTGCCGTCGGAGTATTGGGTGTGGCAGTGGAGCACGCCGCGGATGTCCGCGCGACTGACGAGCGAGGGCAGCGCGTTCCGCTCGGCTGCTTCGATCTCGCCGAGCCCTTCGCGAAGCTCGGGTTCGATGTACGGGAGGCCGAGCGCGGCAAAGAGGGCGAGCTCGTCCCTGGTCGGGATCACCCGGCCGGACGCATCGCGCAGCTCGTCGTCGGCGATGGTGAAGCCGCGCGCGGCCGCCCGGTCGCACATCGCCCGATCGTGCGCGGCGCTCGCCGTAGCGCGCCAGAGCGCGACGCCGAAGTGATCCGGGTCGACGCAGTGCAAGTCGAGCAACGTGCCGTCGACGAAGCGGATCGAGACCGATCGCGAGCCGACACCGATGGCATCGGCGACGCCGGGCGCATTCGCGAAGGATGCGGCGACGGCCGCCGGAACGTCGGAGCAGACCGCCACGATGTCGATGTCCTTGATGATCTCGCGGTGCCGGCGAACCGAACCCGCGATCGCCGCCCGCACGACGCCGGGGTGCGAGGTCACGGCGGCGAGCAGCCGCTCCGCCTCGATGCGCGCGTGGGGAAAGAGGACGTAGCCGCCGGTCTCGCGCATCTGCGCAATGCCCTTGAGCAGTCGCTCGACCGTCTTCGGTCCGAAGCCCTTGAGCTCGGCGAGACGTCCATCGCGCGCGGCCTGCTCGAGGTCTTCAGTGTTGCTGACGCCGAGCTGCTCGTGAATCGAATGAATCTTGGCGGTGCTGAGCCCCGGGATGCGGAGCATCTCGGCCAGGCCATCTGGGATGGACTCGCGCAGGCGATCGAAGTACTGCGACTCGCCCGTCTCGACGAGCTCCGCGATGACGGAGAGGGTGGCGGGGCCGATGCCGGATAGTTCGGCGAGTGAGCCATCGCGCAAAATGGGCGCGATGTCGTCCGTTTGGAGCGTGAGCACGGCGCGCGCGGCTGCCTCGTAGGCTCTCGACTTGAAGCGGCTCTCCCCGCGGAGCTCGAGCAGCTCACCGATCTGCGTGAGCACGTGCGCTGTGGTTCGCGGATCCATACCGAAAACTAACTACGTGACGCGCGTGTCGCGTTCCAAGAATGCGGGCGCGGACGCCCTCAGCGCTCGAGACGAACCAGCGTATGCGGAAGGCGCGATTCGTCCGGCGGACTGCCGCCCGGCGTCGCGATCAACGCGCGACTGTGGGTGTCGAGATACCAGAGTGCGCGAAGAACAAACGCCTCGAGCTCACTGGTGGTCGAGATCGAGTAAAAGCCCTTCCGCTCGCCACCGGGAATCGTGTTGGCGAAGGGCGTCCCATCGGCACGCCAGGGGTCAGTCGCGTGCTGGGTCGCGGTGCGCGGATCGAGGTCGGTGCGGTACGAGACGAGCGACACGCCTGGCCGATCGGGCCGGACGCCGAGGAGGAGCTGAATGCGCAGATGCGCGCCGGCGTCGGGCGCGGGCTGCGTCTCGTCGACGAAGACGAAGCATCCATCGACGGGCTCGTACGGCGCGTCGGCGGCGAGGCGAGCCCAGACGAGCTGATTGGGGAGCTGCAGATAGCACGACGGCGGCGCGGCGAGAATCCAGATGCCGAGGTCGACGTTGGGCGCGAGAAGCGATTCCGTCACCTCGCGGTCGAAGGCGTACAGGCGGCGGCCGAACATCCAGAATTGAAACGCGTGGAAGAGGAGCTCGGCGTACTCGTCGGTTGCTTCGGCGGGGGCATCGTCGGTGATGAGCTCCTGCATCGTCGCGCCGACGCTGGCCAGCATCTGAAACTGATCGCGGCGCCGGAGGTCGGTGCCGCGTGACGCTGCCTCGTCGCGAATGGCGGGGAACTCACGCTCTTCGAGCGGCTCGAGAATGCGCTCGTACGGCGTCAGGCGCGCGGCGACCGGCTCCACCGTCAGGACGGATCTTCGACGCCGGCGCTCGCGCGTAGCTGGCGCACCAGGTCGTGCAGCTGTTGCTCCGTGAGGTCGATCTCCTGCGCGGCGCCGCCCAAGTCGATCATTCCCGCGCGCATGGAGATCGCGACCTGGTTGAGATAGCGCACCTTGCGAAGGATGTCTTCAGTGACGTCGCGGAGCGCGAGATAGCGGCGGCGATTGGCGACGGCGCGGCGATAGCGTGCGTAGAGCTCTTCCTCGGTCAGCCGCTGCGCCAGCGCGAGTACCTCATCCTTGGTGCGGCCGGGCAGCATGCTGCGATCGGCGACCGCGGGTACATCGGACTTCGGATCGCTGAACCAGAGGCGCCCGACATACTCGACGCCATCGAAGGAGATGCGCACGGACACCTCGTGCCGCCGATCGTTGACAGAGATCGACCCGATGTTCGGCTGCGCGGTCTCGTGGGCGGGAGCCATGGCTCAAGATAGCGTAGTAGGGTTGGTCGCCGCGAGAAATTCTTTCACGGCGGTGAAGAGCGCAACGGGCTGCTCCACATAGGGCACGTGCCCGCAGTCTTCCAGCAGGACGAGCGAGGACTGTGGAATCGCACGGGCGATGAGCTCGGACGACGCGACCGGGATCGGATCCTGCCGGCCATGCACAATGAGTGTCGGCACGCCGACGGCGCCGAGTTGAGGTGTGAGGTCATAGTCGCCGAGGCTGTCCCATACGGACTGCTGGACGCGTCCCATCACGCGAAAGGGCGTGAGGTCGCGCGCGCGCTCGGGGTGCGCGAAGTAGCCGGCAACGCTCAGCTCGAAGACCCGATGCCGGTAAGCCTCAGGATCGCGCTCGCGCATACCGGAGGACGCGAGCTCTTCGCGCATGCGCTGAATCTCGGGCGCCGCTTGGCGGCGAGCCATCTCGCGTTCGAACGCCGCGCGGTGCTCCCGGTCGACGGGAGCGGGATCGATGAGCACGAGCCGGCGCAGCGGCTGCCACGGTCGAGCGGAGGTTTCGACCGCATAGAGCAGCGCGAGGAGGCCGCCCCACGAGTAGCCGACGAGCGACAATTGATCACTGAAGCGAAGCTCCTCGATGACGCAAACCAGATCCTCGACGTGCGTGCGCCAGGTGATCGGGGCGCGATCGTCGGTCTTACTGCGGCCGCCGCCGCGCTGATCGTAGAAGACGAGCTCATACGTGCCGGCGAGCTCGAGCATCTGCGGCAGCAGATAGTCGTGATGCGCGCCGGGGCCACCGTGGAGCACGAGCAACCGCGTCGCGCCGGCAGCGCCGTAGGCGCACCAATAGAGTGGAACCTGCGTTGTCGTGGTGAAGCCGGATTCGCGAGGCATGGTGCGGATGCGCGGAGCGCGGTGCGTAGGTGCGCGGCTGAATTCCTCCGCAACAACCTAACAGCACCGCGCTCGGCGTCCGCCGCTACCGGCTACGAAGCTGCTACCAGCGCAGCGTACGAACGACGCGGCCACGATCGTAGATGTTCACGACATCGGCGCGAGCATCGCCGTTCTGGTCGATCCAGTCCTCGAGCACGTTGTTCGAGGCGTCGCGCCAGACGATGCGATGCGGCACGCCGCGACTATCGACATCGAGCTGTTCCGGCGACGCCGCGACATCTCCGAGCCAGCGCGACCGGTCGATCGCCAGCTGGCGCGTACGCGTGATGACATTACCGCTCGGCATCATCGGCATAGGCGTGCCCGTCGTGGGAATCCGCACGGTCGGATAGCCGCCGTTCGGATAGTTGCTATTCGGATAGTTGCTGTTTGGATAGTTGCTGTTGGGATTGTTGGTGTTCGGATAGTTCGTGTTCGGATTGTTGCTGTTCGGATTGTTGTTGTTCGGGTACCGGCTGCGGTATCCGCCGATGCAGCGGCCCGAAGCGGTGTGCGCCGCGCACGGGTCGTAGATCTCATTGTTGTGATTGTCCCCGCGACGATTGCGATCGTCATCGCTGTGACGGTCCCGATCGTTGACGTCGCCATTGCGGACGCCGCTTCCGTAAATGACGCGACCGTTGCGGGGCACATTGCGCTCTGCTGTCCTGCAGTCGGTGGCGGCGGGCTGACGGCCAGGTGGCACGCCGTCGATCCAGATGCGACAGAGTCCGGCGGGCGGCATCTGTCCAGGCGGAATGCGGTCATAGCCGCGATCCTGCGCCGCGGCAACAGAGGCGCCCGCGGCAAGCGCCGAAATTACGCTGAGAGTGCGAACGATGCGCTGCATGATTTCCTCCAGAAATCGACGACAGCAATCC
>JALZAE010000656.1 GCA_030948535.1 Gemmatimonadota bacterium
GTGCAGGACTATTGCAAGATGACGCACCTGAAAGCGTACAAGCTCGGGCTCCACGCGACCGGGGTTCCGCGGACGGTGGTGGAAGGAATTCCCGCGCACGTTCGGGTGCCGGTTGCGGGCCGCCGCATGCTGCCGGTGCTTTCGTAGTTCACATCACTCGAAACATCGTTCTTCGTCTCGGAGGCTCCATGCAGTCCGTTCGTCTCCCGTATCACAAGCCCATGATCATGCAGCTCGAGCATCGCACCGACGTCGTCGTGACGATGGGAACGGGCTGCAAGGGCGGCCTGTCCGGCAGCGGCCCGACGGTTTCCACGTGCTTGCAGCAAACGGGATTCCCGCAAGGCTCCTGCCAACAGTTCGGGTCATAGCACATCGCCGTCGGCTCGACCAGGCGTCCACGCGCGACGCCGGTGCGCGTCCGTGCGTCTTTCATTGGTGAGGCATCGCGTGAAGAAAAATGTGGTTCGGAGCAGCACGCTAGCTACTGTCGCAGTGACCGTGCTCGCGATGATCGCGGCGTGCGACAGCGACCCGGCAAAAGTACAAATCCTTCGACCCGAGCTGACCGTCATCAACGGCGATACGCTCGGTCGCGGCGACGCCATACGACTGCTGGTGAAGAACGGTCCGCTCTCGCCGCAGACGGCGCTCGATCCGGCGAACTTCGTCCTCACCAATCAGTGCAATGGTCTGGCGATTCCGGGCTCGCTGGCGCTCGCCGGCGACACGCTGATCTTCACGCCGTCGCAGCCGTTGCCATTCCTCATCCGCGTCCAGGCTCGCGTGCAGAACCTGATCAACACGCAGGGACTCGAAATCGGCGTCCCATTCGTGTTCTCGCGCATCACTGTGGCACCCCCAGTGAGCGACGTCAGCTGGCAGTTTTTGACTAGCCCGACGCAGGATGCCGTAACGGGAACCGCGTTCCTGGACCGCAACGTTGGCTTCATCACCACGCAAGGCGGCGGCGTTTACAAGACGATCAACGGCGGCGCGACCTTCGCCGCGATCTTCAAGAGTCCAGACATTTCCAACATCGTCGGCCTCTACAACTTTGGCGACACACTCTACACGAACGGCGTAGTCGCCTCGGGCGGCGCCTTCCACTCGGCGCTGCTGCGCTCGAGCAATCAGGGGCAGTCGTTCACCGAGGCCGCGACCTTGCCGGCCGCATTCTTCTATTCACTCTCGATGCGTCGCATCGCTGGCACTGTCGTGGGCTTGATGGGCGGGCAGTTCTCGTCGCCGCTCGTCTATCGCTTCGACGCGCCTAGCACGCTGGTGCAGGGGACTGGACTGCCGTCCACAGGCGTCAGCCTGGCATCAGTTGCGCTCTCGACCGACGGCAACAACGCGTTCGCCGCGTTGTACGGAGCGTTCGGCACGGCGACGGTGAATCAGGGATTTCTGTACGTGTCGCGCAACGGTGGACGCACCTTCACATCCTTTTCGCTCGGCAGCGGGCTCGTCTACCGTCTCGGCGGCGGCGCGTTCGTCGATGCCACCACCGCGATTGTAGGCGGTGACTCTTCGCAGGTGTTCCGCGTCAATGTGGCGACAGGCGTCGTCCAGCGGCTCGGCACGGCGCAGGGCATTCCGAAGACGGGCATTGATCCGATCTCGGGGCGTCTGGTCTCGTACTACTTCTTGAAAGCGAGTTTCGTCCCAGGAACGACGATCGGTTGGCTCGTCGGCATCGCGACGGTTCCGCCGAACGTGATCAGCGGAGTGATTCTGATGACGCGCGATGGCGGTCAGACGTGGATTCGCCAAGCAATCAGCGGCGCTCCGGACAACGGTCTCACCTTCCCGGGAACCGGTGAAGTGCAAGCGCTTGCGCCTGACTTCGCCGTGCTCGGCGGCAACGGTGGATTGGTTGCCGCGCGCAAGAGCGACTCGCAGGTCGCGACGCAGGTGTGCTCCTTCAATCAGCCCTAGCGAGGATCGGACACAATCATGGCAATAGCGGGTCTAGGCACCTCCGCAAGAATGTGGAGGCGGGGGCTTCGGCTCATCGCTACCGCGGGTGTGCTCCTTCTGGGCGTGACATCGGCGCACGCGCAAGGCGGCGTCGTCGCCGGCGGCAACTTCGAGATCTGTGATTTCTGCGGCACGCTTCGCGGAAACACCGCGTTCCTCACCGGTCGCGCCGGATTCGGCACGGAGCGCGGTACCTTCACGCTCGTCAATCCGGCCAATGCCGCGGCGGACGTAGACAATCGCGGCTACACGCCGGGCGGCCCGGACTTCCTCAATCTGTTCGTGTCGGACACGACGGATTTCGTGAATCTCTCCGACCCGTCGCTCTTCCTGCGCCGCACGAACTTCGTGCTCGCGGATTTCTTGAATCCGATGCGCAACGGAACGAGTCGCAACATTTCGTTCTTCGTCAACGTTCCCGCGGAGACCCCGGCTGGCGACTATCGCGGCCGGGTGACGATCCGCGATGCGGTGATTCCGATCGGCACCAACGCGAGCGGCGAAGCGATTCGCGTCGACGCGTTCTTCATCGTGGTGCATGTCGTCGGCAATACCGGATTCTCGCTCGTCAACGCCGACGCACCGGTGCGGCTCGACTCCTTGACGTTGCGTGGCCGGCCGAGCCAGACGGCCACCGGCGTGCTTCGCGTCGCGAACCTGGGCAACATCGACCTCGCCAACGTCAACTTCAGCGTGACCGACCTCGTCGCCACCTCGGGGACGGGTCTTCGCATTACGAGCGACCGGATCAGCTTCTCGCCGACCGTGCTCACCCGCGTGCGGCAAGGTGATTCGACGCGCGTGACGGTGACGGTGCGAATACCCGCTGGTCTCTTGGCGGGACCGTATCGAGGTGATCTGATCGTGCAAGGCACCGACGTCGCCTCGCAGCGCATTCCGATCACGGTAATCGTGACCGGTGCCGGCGACATCGTCTACGAGACGAATCCGATTCGCGGGCGGAACGGTGATCTCGGGGTGATCATCTTCAACGCCGATCCCGGCACCAATTGGGAGATGGCCATCTTCGACATGCTGGGCGTCACGACATTCAAAGCCACCGGTCAGGTTTTCTCGGGAACTCCGGCGACGGGTAACAGTTTGCCGGTACCGGGCGACCAAGCGGTGCGATTCGTGTGGAATTTGACCAACGGCATCGGCGAGAACGTAGCGGGTGGTATGTACTACGTCGTCGTCAACGCTACACAGGACGGCAAACGCCGGCAGATGCGAAGCAAGCTCATGGTGATCCGGTGAGGACCGACTCCAACATGTCTAGACAATTCACGTTGCTCGGCTTCGCCCTCGCCAGCTTCGCAGCTCCCGTCGCGCAAGCACAGTTCGCCAAGGGTGATGCTGACGGCGGCGTTCACAGCATGACCATGCTCTCGATGGCTATCTCGCCACGCGCCGTCGGCATTGGCGAAGCGATGGCGGGTATCGACCGCGATCCGTCCGCCATCTGGTACAACACGGCGGGCCTCGCCGGCCTCAAGACCAACGCCTTCACGGTCAACGCCTCCGAGCGTTTCGCGCAGACGCAGCTCGTCGGCGCCGCCGTGGCGTTCCCGACCGAGATCGCGACCTTCGGTATCGCGGCGCGGATCTTCAACGCGGGCACCGCGCAGGGGTTCCAAGCCGGCCAGCCCACGGGCAGCAACGTGCGGGCCTATCAGTTCGCACTCGAGGGCGGTGGCGCGCTGCAGCTCGCGCCGTGGTGGCGTTGGGGCGGCACGCTCGCGTACGCGCAGGAAGTGCTCGGCGACGAATCGCAGGCGTCGGTCGGAATCAACTCCGGTATGCAGTTTCCCGGCGTGTTCAGCGATCGTTTGACGCTCGGTGTCGGATTCAGAAACTTCGGTACCAACGTCAACTTCGATGAGACGCAGAAGGGATTCTCCCCGCCGATGTACGGCTATGTCGGAGGCGCGTACGATCTGTTCAAGCAGCGCAACCTGATTCAGACCCCGATGCTGTTCCGCGGCCAGCCGATCGTGTTCGATACCAAGCTGCTCGCGCAGCTGAACATGCCCGACAAGGATGAGCTGCAGGGACGCTTCGGTATCGAAGCGACGGTGAACGGTGTCGCGCTCGCGCGCATCGGCTATCAGACGGGCGACGACAACCGCAAGGGATTGTCGCTCGGCGCGGGCGTCAACGTCGGACAATTCCGGCTCGAGTACGCCTTCCGCAATCAGGCCAATGGCGGTACGAGCTTCTTCAAGAACGATCCGATCGGCGACTCGCACAACGTCAGCTTCACTTACTTCTGGGGCCAGCCGAGCTCGGGGGACAATCGTCCGAGCCAGCCGATCGTCATCACGCCGCCTGTCGACACCGCCGCGATCAACGGCGCGGTCCGCCGTGCAGTCGAAGAGCAGCTGCGCAATCTCCGTCCGCTGCTGGACAGCCTCAAGAATCAGAAGGTCGAGATTCTGCACGACACGACGACCAGCATCACGACGCTGATCCAGAAGTACATCGTCCCGATCAGCTTCGGGTTCGACTCATCGGTCGTGAATGACACGGCCGTGACGCTGCTCCGTCAGGTCGCCGACGTCATCAAGAAGGTGTACCCGACGGCGCTCGTCACGATCGAAGGATTCGCCGATCCGGCAGGCTCCGACGAGTACAACCGCCGTCTGTCGTTGCGACGCGCCGACGCGGTGAAGGAGATCCTCGTCAAGCAGTTCGGCATGCCCGAGAAGCAGCTGAAGACGGTGGGCTATGGCAAGACGCGCCCGGTATTCGCCGGAGCGCAGGGGAATCAGGCCGGCGCCGAAGCGAACCGGCGCGTCGTGTTCACCATCGACGCGACGCAGCACTACTAGCTCGTCGCGCTACACGGGATCGAGCGAGGGGGGAG
>JALZAE010000069.1 GCA_030948535.1 Gemmatimonadota bacterium
GAGCGACGCCACCTTTCAGGATCGCTGTTTCGGCCGCTCGACTCCGGATGCGGTGCGTGCCGCGCTCGACGCCGCCGGCGTGACGCGTGATGACGTGGGCATCGAGCTCCTCACCGCGCGGGCAGAGCGCGAGTTCGCCAGCGGGCTCGCCAGCGGCGCGGCGCTGATGCCGGGCGCGACCGACCTGATCGCCGCCGCTCAAGGGCGAGTGCGACTCGCGCTCGTCACGCGCGCCGCTCGTCACGCGGTCGACCCGCTGCTCGCCCTCGCCGGCATCGATGGCGCGTTCGAGTGCGTGGTGACGAGCGACGACACGCTCGACGCCAAACCGAACCCGGCGCCGTATCGCCGAGCGATCGAGCGGCTGTCGCGCCGCCGGGCGGTGGTTCTCTCAAGGGCGCTAGCGCTCGAAGATGGACTCGCCGGCATTCGGTCCGCGCGCGCTGCCGGCGTGCGGTGTATCGCCGTCGCCACCGCGCCATTCGTCGCACTGGAAGCCGACGCGTGCGTCGATTCTCTCGCCGGGCAGACGATCGACTCGCTGCGTGACTTGCTCGACGTGACGCGGGTGCGCGTGCGATGACGACGATGTCGTCGATCGGCGTGCGTCTCGATCCCGCGCTCGGCGAAGTCGCGGGTCGCGCGGTGGCGCTGCACTACGGGAATCCCGCGACCGAGTACGCGGCGCTACGCACCGGCGCCATTGTCATCGATAGAAGCGCGCGCGGCAGGCTGCAGCTCGATGGCGCGAAGGCGGCGGAGCTGGTCGGCGGGCTCGTCACCAACGACGTCGACGCGCTGACGCCGGGGAGCGGACAGTACGCGGCGGCGCTGACCGCGAAGGGGAAGATTGTCGCCGATCTACGGCTCTTCCGTCTCGAGGATCGCATCTTCACCGACTGCGCGCCGCGCGCGCACGAAGGCTGGTCGGCCATGCTGCGCAAGTTCGTAAACCCGCGCCTGGCCGCCTTCGCCGATGTCACCACGACGACGCGCGACGTCGGCGTCTTCGGCGCATCGGCGCGACGCATCGTTGCCGAAGTCACCGAGATGGAGACGGCAATACTCGCGGCGCTCGCGCCTTACGGACACGCCGAGGCGCGGATCGGCGCGGCGACGGTTCGTGTCGCGCGCGTGCCCGACCTCGAGCTCGAAGGCTACGAGCTCTTCGTGCCCGCCGAGTCGTTTGGCGAGGTATGGCGGCGCGCGGTGGCGTTTGGCGCCACGCCCGCCGGCCTCGAGGCGTTCGAGATCGCGCGCATCGAGGCGGGCCGGCCCGAGTGGGGACTCGACATCGATGAGACGACGATTCCCCAGGAAGCGAACCTCGATGAGCTGCACGCGATCTCGTACACGAAGGGGTGCTACGTCGGGCAAGAAGTCGTCGCTCGTGTGCATTTCCGCGGTCACGTAAACAAGCATCTGCGCGGGCTCCTCTGCGGCAACTGCGATCCCGCGCCGTCGCGCGCCCAGCTGTACGATGACTCGGGCAAGCAGGTTGGCGACGTGCGAAGCAGCGCGCTGTCGCCGCGCCTCGGTGCCGTCGCGCTGGCGATGGTGCGTCGCGAGGTGGCGACCGGCGCGACGCTCACGGTTCGCTGGGACGGCGGCGAGTCGCGCTCGGATGTCACCAGCCTGCCCTTCCCCGCCTGACGGCGGGCGAGCGTCGCCGTGCCACGCGCGCTCGTGACAGGCGCCACCGGAATGGTCGGCTCGCATCTCTGTGCGCGCCTCATCGCCGACGGGTGGTCCGTGCGGGCGATGGTTCGCGATGAGCCCCGCGCGCGGTGGCTCGGCGATATGGGCGCGGAGCTGGCGATTGGAGACGTGCTCGACGTTTCGGCATTCACGCGCGCGGCCCGCGGGTGCGACGCGATCTATCACACGGCGGCGATGATCGTCGGGCCGTCGGGCGGATGGGAGCACTACCGAAAGCTGAACGTCGACGGCACGCGTCACGCGGTGGACGCCGCCGCGGCGAGCGGCGCGCGTCTCCTGCAGATGAGCAGCTGCGCCGTCTATGGCGAGGGGGCCCGCTACTCGGAGCGGCCGACCGATGAATCGACGCCGCTGCTACCGCTCGACGACAGCTCGTTCTACGCGCGGAGCAAGCGGGAGTCGGAGCAGCTCGTGCTCGAGGCGCACGACCGCGGCGAGATCTGGGCGACCGCGGTGCGGCCCGATGTGATCTATGGCGAGCGCGACCGTCAATTCGTGCCGCGCATGGCGAAGCTCTTCCGCCGGCTGGGCGCGCCGGTGATCGGCGGCGGCCGCAACACGCTCGCGCTGGTGCATGCGGCCAACGTCGCCGACGGTGCGGTGCGCGCGGCGCGGAGCGACATCGCCGGCGGGCGCGCCTACAATCTCGCCAACGACTACGACCTGACCTGGAACGACTTCGTCCGATTGGCGGGCGAGGGGATGGGGCGGCGGGTACGACGAATTCCCATACCCGAGGCACTGGCGCGCGGCGTGGTCGCCGTGGGCATCAAGATCATGAGTGTCGCCGCGGGTGGAGAGGCCGCACCGACCGGGGGCGCGCTGCCATTTCTCACGCGCGACAATCCTTTCACGTCGGAGCGGGCCAAGCGGGAGATCGGATGGTCGCCGCCTGTGCGCCACGAGCAGGCGTGCCCGGCGCATTCCGCTGGTGGCGCGAGCACCACTGAAA
>JALZAE010000073.1 GCA_030948535.1 Gemmatimonadota bacterium
GCACTGCTCGCCGCCTGCACGTTCGCGACCGGAGGCGCAATCGCCGCGCAGCAGTCCTCGTCGCCGGGGCGAGCACCCCTCACGCCCGCGGAACAAGCTCGTGCGGATTCAGGGCACCAGCGCTTCACGCGGGCCGACGTCGCGTTCATGCAGGGGATGATCCACCACCACGCGCAAGCCATCGTCATGGCGAAGTGGGCCCCCGCGCACGCGACCCGCGCCGAGGTGAAGATCCTCGCCGAGCGCATCGTCGTCGCGCAGCGGGATGAGATCGAATTCATGCAGCGCTGGCTCCGCGAGCGCCGCGAAGCCGTTCCGGACATCGCGGCGGAGCAGGAGCATGCCGGTATGGACATGCCCGAAATGCATATGACGGGCACGCTCATGCCCGGCATGCTCACGCCCCAGCAGATGATCGCGCTGGGCAAGGCCAACGGCGCGGAGTTCGATCGGCTCTTTCTCACAGGAATGATTCAGCATCATCAAGGCGCGTTGACTATGGTAGATAAACTCTTCGGCAGCGGCGGCGCCGGCCAGGAAGAGAGAATCTTCAAGTTTGCGTCCGACGTGGCCGCGGACCAGGCTGCAGAGATCGACCGCATGCAGACCCTCCTCGCCGGCAAACCGTAGCTCGCCCGATCGCCCCGTTCACGCTCCGCACTCCGACACCCTCGCCGGATCCTCCATGACGGCTCTCTCGCTCCGCCAGCGTACGACCACGACCGCACGCAGCGTCCTCTCGCTCGCCGCTGTAGGCCTCTCGGCCGCGGCATGCGCTTCGTCCTCCTCCATGTCGAGCGGCGCTGGCGCCGTATCGTCCGCCTCCGCGATGTCGAGCGCGGCGCCGACGCCCGACCCGCGCGTCGGATTGCGCGCGGGGCGGTGGGATGCGGGCGTGGCGAATTGGAACCTCGAGCTCCTCTCGACCACCAGACCTTCCGCATCCTTCGCGAATCCGAACGAGCCTGATGATCCGCGTTTCGTGAACTCGGACCTGGCGTTCAGCGGGCGCTTCGCGATTCAGGGCAATTACGCCGGCGTGCAGATCTGGGACATCTCGGACCCACGGAAGCCGACGCTTGAAACGGCGTACGTGTGCCCCGGCTCGCAGAGCGACGTGTCGGTCTACAAGAATCTGTTATTTGTCTCCGCCGAAGCGACGAGCGGCCGAATCGACTGCGGCCTCCAAGGCGTCACCGACACGGTGAGCCACGATCGCGCTCGTGGCATTCGCATCTACGACATCAGCGACCTCAAGCATCCGCGGTCGCTGGTCATGGTGCAAACATGCCGCGGATCGCATACGAACACGCTCGTCGTCGATCCCAAGGACGCCGAGAATGTCTACATCTATGTCTCCGGCTCCGCACCGGTGCGCTCGCCGACCGAGCTCGCGGGTTGCTCTGGGGGCGCACTCGACCGTGACCCGAACAGCGCGCTCTTCCGCATCGAGGTCATCCGCGTGCCGCTCGCGCATCCCGAGCAGGCTGCGATCGTCAGCTCGCCACGGATCTTCAACGATCTCGCGCCGACGATGGTCCATACCGACACCGCCAACGCGTCGCTCCGCGCGGGACCCGAGGTCACCCAGTGCCACGACATCACGGTCTACCCCGCGATTGGCCGCGCGGGCGGCGCGTGTCGCGGCTATGGATTGCTCCTCGACGTCACCGACATCGCCCACCCGCGCCGTATCAACCAGGTGTCCGATCCGAACATGGGTGCATGGCATTCAGCGACGTTCAACAACGACGGCACCAAGGTGCTGTTCACGGACGAGTGGGGCGGCGGATCGAGCCCGCGCTGCCGCTCGACCGACAAGCTCGAGTGGGGAGCCGACGCGATCTTCACGCTCTCCGGCAGCACGATGACCTTTCAGAGCTACTTCAAGATGCCCGCGCCGCAGACGCCGCAGGAAAATTGTGTTGCCCACAACGGCTCACTCATCCCGATCCCGGGGCGCGACATCATGGTCCAGGGATGGTATCAGGGTGGCATCGATGTCTTCGAGTTCACCGATCCCCTGCATCCGCGTGAGATCGCGTACTACGACCGCGGACCCATCGACTCGACCAAGCTCACCCTTGGCGGCTCGTGGTCCGCGTACTGGTACAACGGCGTCATCGTGAGCTCCGAGATCGTGCGCGGCCTCGACATCTTTGCGCTCAAGCCGAGCGCGCTGCTTTCGCAGAACGAGATCGAGGCCGCGAAGACCGTGCACCTCTACTACCTCAACGTGCAGGGCCAACCGAAATTCGTGTGGCCGGCGAGCTTCGCGCTCGCGCGCGCGTACCTCGACCAGCTCGTGCGCGCCGACGGCATCGCACGCGATCGCGCCTCGGGAGTGAGCCGCCAGCTCGACCAAGCTGAGCGTGCCGCTGGCGGAGATCGTCAACGCCAGCTGCTTGAATTGGCGACGCAGCTCGAGGCCGATGCGTCAGGCGCGTCCGACCCAGGCAAGGTGCGGGCGATGGTTGCGGCGGTGCGGCAGCTGGCGGGCGGAATGCGATAGAAGGAAGGCGCGGGCCGCCCCGGTCCGCGCCTTCCTCTCCCAGTTTCGAGGTGAGCGATGCAGCTCTTCACTCGGTGTGGAAGCAGGCTCTCGGCGTTGTTGCTCGCGTGCTCGGCTGCGAGTGCGCAGTCTTCGGCTGCAAACGCGCCGCTTCGCGTGCTCTTCATCGGCAACAGCTACATCTACGTGAACGATCTGCCGCTCGTCGTCGCGGATTTGGCGAAGGCCGCGCACGAGCCGCGTCCTCTCGAGGCAGAGGTGGTTGTAGCGGGAGGATACACCCTCGAGCATCATCTCACGCAGGGCGACGCGATGCACGCGATCGCGCGCGGCCGCTGGGATGTCGTGGTGCTGCAGGAGCAGAGCACCCGGCCGATCACCGATCCTGAGAAGATGCTGCGCGACGTGAAGCCCTTCGCCGATGCGGCAAGAAAATCCGGCGCGAGGATGGTTCTGTACGAAACGTGGGCGCGCGAAGCTACGCCACGGATGCAGGACTCTCTGTCAAACGTCTATCACACGGCCGCCGCGTCGATCGGCGCGAAAGTCGCCCACGTCGGCGATGCCTGGGGCGCCTTTCGTGCGCAAGAAGGAGCTCTCGCTGCAACCGCGCACTCCGTGCTCTTCATGGATGACGGGAGTCATCCGAGTCCGACCGGTACCTACCTCGCCGCGAGCGTGGTGTATGCGACGATCTACGGTAAGAGTCCGATCGGCCTTCCGGCGGCCACGCGCAGCACCTTCGACGAGCCGAAGCCGGGCCCTGCTCCAGATGCGCCCCCCGCGTCGGTCCCGCTGCCTCTCGCGAAGAAGCTGCAAGAGCTGGCCTGGGCTGCCGCGCGGAAGTGACGCGGGCTTCATCATCCGTTGCCCATTCGCTCCTTGAGACGCTGCGGCTCTTCCCCGAGCCAGTCGTGATGGGTGGCGGTGGAATCGAACAGCGACGTCGTCTTGAACAACTCGAATTCACCGCGCGCCGCGGCCGCCTTGGTTTTGGCGAGGAGCGCCTGCACCTCCGCCGGGCCCAGTGGGCGGAAGGTGCGCACCGCATCCAGTGCCTGCTCGAGCACCTCCATGTTGTCGCAACCCGTGATCACGACAGACGTCGGGAGATGCAGCGCGTAGTGGAGGCACTCGACCGCCGTCACCGTGCCAGACTTTAGAATGATTCCGTTTGCCATGCACTTCATACCGAGCACCCCGATGTTTTGCCGCACGAGCTCCGGGAGCACGAGCTTCTCAAAGCTCCGGTAGTGGGCATCCATGACGTTGAGCGGCATCTGGACCGTATCGAAGGAGAAACCGCGGTCGCGCGCGACCTCCAGCATGTGCAGGTGGATGTGCGGATCCTTGTGCCCCGTGAAGCCGATGTATCGGAGCTTGCCCGCCGCGCGCGCCTCGACCAGCGCCGCGTTCGCGCCCTCGGCGTCGAAGATCCGCTCAGGATCTTCGTAGCGAATCACCTCGTGATGTTGGACGAGATCGATGTGGTCGGTCTGCAAGCGACGCAGCGATTCGTCGAGCTGTTGCGTCGCCGCTCGCTTCGACCGGCCGTCGATCTTGGTCATCAGAAATACCTTCTCGCGATATCCGTCGCGCAACGCCCGACCCATTCGGATCTCGCTCGCGCCGTCGCCGTAGTCCCACGAGTTGTCCATGAAGGTGACGCCGTGATCGATCGCGTGGCGCACGATACGAAAGCTGAGCTGCTCATCGACGTGCGGCAGGCTGAGGTGCCAGCCGCCGAGTCCAATCGCCGATACTCGCTCGCCCGTGCTACCGAGCAGACGGTCTTGTGAGATCGCGTCCACGGCGTGCTCTGGCATGGCTGCTCCAAGTGAAGGTGCCTGACGGGCGTTCCGTTCAACCGCAGCTTTCTTGCCCGGCGTCCCGGCGATGCTCGGCTTGCGTCAGCCGCGTAACGGATTGGCGGGCGGCGGCGCGGTGACCGGCGGCCGTGGAGGACGTGGCGATGGCAGACTCACGAGAATCGATGTCACGAGGAGCACCAGCGTCGCCGCGGCGAGCTCCATCGTCGACGAGCGACGGAGCGCGCCGGCGGCGCTCTCCGTGCCCAGGCGGGGGCGCTGCCGCCGCCAGTTCCACGCGCCGAGTCCGAACACGAACGCCACTATGGTGAGCTTGGTCAGCAGGGCATAGCCATAGGGCGTGGTCCAGAGTGACGGCAGTGGGTTGAGGTGCTGCCACGCTGTGACGAGTCCCGAGAGTACCAGCAGCCCGCCACACGTCAGCGCGAGTGGCGAGAATCCGTTCACCATCGCCGCCGTGATCACGCCGCGCCGGTCGCGTGACGCGTCGTCGCGAAGCACCGTGCCGAGTCCGGCC
>JALZAE010000098.1 GCA_030948535.1 Gemmatimonadota bacterium
GCTCGCGCCCGCGGTGGGCGCGGCAGCGCGCGGGGCGCTGGCGCCCCCGGTGCCCGTCGGCATTCCGCCGGTGCCATATCCGATGTCGCGCAAGGAATACCGGCGATGGTTGCGGGCACAGTGACGCGGCTACGACACCGGGGAGATGATGGCGCAGCGCCCGGTCGAAGATCGGATTCTCGCGTTCCGGCGAAAAGCGTTCGGATCGGTCGCGGTCGTCGGCGGACTCGCGCTGTTGAACGCCGTCACCTCACCCGAGTTCGCGTGGTTCGTCTTTCCGGCGATCGGCATGGGCATCAGCGTCGTCAAGCGATGGGGCCATCTCGCGGCGGAGGGCGTGACGCTCAAGCAGATCTTCAAGCGTCCCGATCCGAAGGCGCTGCCCAGGGCCGCGGCGGCGTCGCCGGACGAGGAAGCGGCGAAGCTCGTAGCGCCCGAAGTGATGGCTGGACGCCACGGCGCCGCGCTCAGACGCGCCGCGGGTGACCGCGCCGCGATCCGCTCGATCGTCGACGGACTCGGCGACGTAGACAAGGACATGCTGCCCGACGTCACGCCGACCGCCGACGCACTGATGCAGCGCGTTGCCGCCTTGGCGCAGATGCTTCATCACCTCGATTCCGATGTGTCGCCGCAGATGGTGGCCGACATCGAGACGCGCATTGGCGGTGTCGAGCGCGAACCCGCCGACACGCCCGACCGCGAGCGGCGCATGACGCTGCTCCAGCGGCAGCGCGCGACGTTGCGCGATCTCGCGGACCGGCGGAGCAAGGTCGCACTGCAGCTCGAGAGCGCGGCGTTGGCGCTGCAGAATCTGCGACTGGATCTGCTCAAGCTGCGATCGTCAGGCGTACAGTCCGTGATGGCCGACGTCAACATGGCGACGCAGGAAGCGCGTGCGCTGTCGCGCGAGATCGGCATCGTGCTCGAGGCGGCGGACGAAGTGCGGAAGATCTGAGAGCGGATGTGGTGTCGGGGTGAGGACTTTTTCTCATCGCTCGCGGCTTCCTTGGCGTATTCAAGGCGTACATCGTTAGCGCATTCTTCCCCACTCACGGAGCTGCTCGGTCATGTGTGCTCGGTCCGTAACGCTTTTCGCTCTGCTGGCGCTCGCGCCGGTCGCTTCACAGGCCGCGGCACAGCGTGCGGTGCCGGCGCCGGCGTCGATCATCGGATTCGACCCGGGCACCGATCGCAAGCTGCCCAAGTGGTCGCAGGTCGTCGACTATTTCGCGGCGCTCTCGAAGTCCACGCCGCGCGTACAGATGCGCGTGCTCGGCAAGACGACGCTGGGCCGGCCGTTCATCGCCGTCTTCATCGCCGACTCGGCCACGTTGGCGACTCTGCCGAAGTATCACGAGATGCAGCGCAAGCTCGCCGATCCGCGGTTGCAGAGCGCGGGCGAGCGGCAGCGGCTCCTCGCCGACGCGAAGGTGGTGGTGCTGGTGACGTCGAGCATCCACTCGACGGAAGTCGGCGGGATTCTCACGCCAATGCGGCTGGCGTACCAGCTCGCGACGCGCGAGGACGCCGATGCCAAGAGCATTCGCGCGAACGCGATCACGATCATGGTGCCATCGCTCAATCCCGATGGCGTCGACATCGTCGGCGATTGGTACCGCGGGTCGCTCGGTACGGCGTACGAGGGGACGCAGCCGCCGGAGCTCTATCACCACTACACCGGCCACGACAACAATCGCGACTGGTATGCGTTCACGCAGGTCGAGACGCAGATGGTGATCGACTCGCTTTATGGGCAGTGGCATCCCGAGATCGTGAACGACATCCACCAGCAGGGGTCGAACGGCACGCGCATCTTCATTCCGCCATACATGGATCCGATCGAGCCGAACATCGATCCGATCCTGATGGCCGGCGTGGCGCAGATGGGCAAGGCGATGACGTGGCGGCTGACTGCGCAGGGATTGGTCGGCGTCGCCAACAACACGTCCTACGATGCGTGGACGCCCGCGCGCGCCTATCAGCACTATCACGGCGCCATTCGCATTCTGACCGAGACGGCGAGCGCCGACCTCGCTTCTCCCATCAACGTGTCGTTCGACTCGCTGCGGCCCGGCTACAACGTCGATCCCAAATCGACCGGCGTGGATTTCCTGACGCTATGGAATGGCGGCCGCTGGACGATCGGCGACATCGTGAACTATCAGACGGCGGCTTCGATGGCGCTGCTCACGCAGGCGGCGAACGATCGCGGCGAGTGGATCTCGAGCTTCGCGATGGTCGAGGATCACGCGGTGAAGGGAAAGGAAGCGCCGGGTCGCGCCGGTTGGCCCGTCGCGTTCGTGATTCCCTCCGAGCAACAGGATCCCGCCGCGCTGGCGACGGTGCTGCGCATTCTCCAGCGCGGGCAAGTCGAAATTCGAAAGGCGACGGCGCCCGTCACCGCCGACAGCGAGCTCGGCGCCGCGGGCGGCATGCGCGGGAGCACGCAGTACCCGGCCGGCAGCTATGTCATCTACACGGCACAGCCGTACGGCTCGTTCGCCAAAGCGCTGCTCGAGCGCCAGCGGTATCCGGACCTGCACGAGTATCCCGGAGGTCCGCCAAAGCGCCCATATGACGTCACGGCGCACACGCTGCCGCTGTTGATGGGCGTTCGCGTCGGGACCGTCACCAACGGAAACGTCGCTGCAGGCGAGCCCATCGCTCCCATCGCCAAGCCGGCGCTCAGCGTACCGGGCTTGAGCGGTAGCAGCCGGCGCATCGCCATGTACGTGAGCTACGCGCCCTCGATGGACGAAGGGTGGACGCGGTACATCTTCGACACGTACCACGTGCCCTACACGAGTGTGCACGACAAGGATCTGCGCGCCGGCAATCTCAAGAGCCGCTTCGACGTCGTCATTCTTCCCGACGCGCGCGGCCGATCGCTCTCGCGCGGTGCCGGCGGCGCCTATCCCGATTCGCTCAAGGGCGGCATCGGCGAATCCGGCGCGCAGAGCCTGCGCGATTTCGTCGACGGCGGTGGCACGCTCGTCACGTTCAACAACGCGAGCATGTACGCGGTCGACATCCTTAAGCTGCCGGTGAAGAACGTGCTCGAGGGGATTCCACCGAAAGAGTTCTACGCGCCGGGCTCGATCATGCGCGTCGAGATGAACGCGGCGTCCCCGATCGGCAAAGCGATGATCGCGCAGCCGATGGTGTGGTTCGAGGACAGCCCGGCCTACGACATCACCGATCCCACTCGCGCGACGGCGATCGCCTCCTATCCGGCCCAGGGCGATCCGCTACTTTCGGGGTGGCTGCTCGGCGGCAGCAAGCTCAATGGCAAGGCCGCGGCGGTCGATGCGCGCGTGGGGAAGGGACATGTGATCCTGTTCGGCTTCCGGCCGCAGTATCGCGCGCAGACGCTGGCCACCTACCCCATGTTATGGGCGGCGCTGCGTGGCGAGTTCGGCACGCAGCAGCCGTAGCGAAACGCAGCCGCGGATTTCCGCGGTGCACGCGGAGCAACTGCAACGGCGGCCGCAGATTTACGCAGGTGAACACAGATACATCAATGCTGAATGGCACAGCCTCGTTTGTATTCTTGGAAATGAAAACGAAGCGAGGCAGTTGATCTATCTGCGTTCATCGGCGGAAATCCGCGGCTGCCGTTTGCTGTCAAAATGAATCTGGTAGAGACTAAATTTTTCGCATGCACTTCCGCTCCATTCTGGCATTCGGCATCGGCGTACCGGCTATGCTCGCGGCGCAGCAGCCCGCACCGCCCAAGCCCGCGGCTCCGATCGCGACCGTCTGCCCTGCGCCGGATTCATCAGCGAAACCGGACTCATTGCTCCGCCCGCGCGCGCCGCTCGTCGCCACGCCCGACACCCTCCGCGGACTCTACGTCAATCGCTGGGCGGCGCTCGGCACCAAGATCTGGGAGCT
>JALZAE010000109.1 GCA_030948535.1 Gemmatimonadota bacterium
CGGTGAGAACGCTCACGACGCCCCGCCCACGAGCGGCGCGAGAGCGCTCAGTCGCGACAGCGCCGTCACGGCGACCTCCGAGAGCGTATCAGGATCCTCCGCGGCGGCTTCGAACGCGTACGTCACCAGGGCATCGGCCGCCAGCAGCTCGAAGGCGTGCTCCCGCTCTGTCATCGTCGTCACGAGCAACGCCGACAACGTACGCTCGGCGGCCGCCACGCACACCGGAATCAGGTCTGCGGCGTCGCGCGTGAGGTCGGTGCCGATCGACGCGCGCATGCGCGCGTCAAGCGCATCGGGAGGCTTCGGGTCCCGATCCTCGAGCCATTCCGCGACCGTCACGCGTGGCTCGGCAACGCAGCGCGAACGATCGCCGGCGCTTGCGCAATCGCCTCGGCGACCCGCGATGCGTCGGGCATGCCCGCCTGCGCCATGTGCGGCTTCCCGCCGCCGCGTCCGCCGCCCACCGCCGCAATGTCCTTGATGATCGCGTCGGCGCGAACGCCGGCCGCACGCAGGTCGTCGGTGACGATCACGATCAGCGACGTTTTTCCGTCCGCGAGCGTCGCCGCGATCACGCCAACGCCAGAGCTCATCTTCTCGCGCAACGCGTCGGCCAGCGCCTGCAGCTCTTTCACGTCGGCCGCCTGCACTTGGCCCGCGACGATCATGGACCCGTTCGCCCGCTGCGCGCCGCCGAGTAGCTGTGTGAGCTGATCGCCGCCGCCCCGCATTGCATCGTCCAGTCGGCGCTGCAGCGCGCGCCGCTCCTCCAACAGCGACTCAACGCGCTTCACGACGCCGTCCTGCGGCGCGCGCACCAGCTCGGCCACGCGCGCCAACGAGCGCTCCTCCCCGCGCACGAGCTCGTACGCCTTCGGGCCGGTGACCGCCTCAATGCGCCGCACGCCGGCGGCGACGCCGTTCTCACTGGCGATCTTGAAGAGCGCGATCTGTCCCGTGTGCCGCGCGTGCGTGCCGCCGCACAATTCCTGCGACAGTCCTGCGATGGACACGACCCTCACCCGGTCGCCGTACTTCTCGCCGAAGAGCGCCATCGCGCCGCCCGCGACCGCCTCCGAATAGGGCTTCTCTTGCGTGACCACGTCGAGGTCGGCCCAGATGCCACGGTTCACCCATTCCTCGATCGCGTCGAGTTGCTCCGGGCGAACCGGGCCGTGATGCGTGAAATCGAATCGCAGGCGGTCGGGCGCGACGAGCGATCCCGCCTGATGCACATGGTCGCCGAGGATCTCTCGCAGCGCCGCGTGGAGCAGATGGGTCGCAGTGTGATTCCGCTCGGTGTCGCGCCGCCGCGTCGACGGCACGCGCGCTGTCACACGCCCGAACGCGAACTCCCCCTCGAGCGCGCCGACGGCCGCCGACCGCCCGTCGATCTTGCGCACCTCATCGACGAGCACCCGATATCCTTTTCCGGTGATCTCGCCGCTGTCGGAGATCTGTCCGCCCGACTCGGCGTAGAACGGCGTCTCCCGCAGCAGCATCGCGATGCGGCCGCCATCGAGATGGCGGATCGCCGCGACATCGGTCTCGATCTCGATCGCGTCGTAGCCGACGAAACGCAGCGCGCTCGCCTCGACGGGCGATGATGCCTGCTCCCATTTCGACGCGTCCGCCAGCTCGTCGGCCGAGACGTGCAGATCGCTGCGCGTCTTGCGCTCCTCGCGCGAGCTGGTACGCTGCGCCTCGAGCGCGCGCTCGAAGCCGGCAATGTCGACCGTGTAGCCGCGCTCGCGCGCCATCAGCTCGGTGAGGTCGATCGGAAAGCCGAAGGTGTCGTAGAGCTTGAACGCGTCCTCACCCGCGACCGTACCGCGTAGCGCCGTCGAGCCCTGCGTCGTGTTCAACGGCGCGAGCTGCTCGAAGCGGCGCATGCCGCCCTCGATGGTATCGAGGAAGCGCTGCTCTTCCGCGCGCGTCGTCTCGATGATGTGTGTCGCGCGCGCGGGCAGCTCGGGATAGACGTCGCCCATCGTGCGGATCACCGTCTCGACCAACCGAAACAGCGTCGGCTCGGCGCGGCCGAGCAGCCAGGCGTGACGCACCGCGCGCCGAAGAATGCGGCGCAGCACGTACCCACGTCCATCGTTCGATGGGAAGATGCCGTCGCCCAGGAGGAAGGCGACCGCCCGCGCGTGATCGGCCAGCACGCGGAACGAAACCAGCTGGCTCCCTTCTCCGCGCGTCATTCCCATCACTTTTTCCGCGTCGGCGATCAGCGCCTCGAACACGTCGGTGTCGAAGTTGTTCATCCGCCGCTGCATGACGGCCGAGATGCGCTCGAGTCCCGCCCCGGTGTCTACGCTAGGCTTGGGCAGCGGCACTAGGGTGCCATCCTGCTGCCTGTCGAACTGCATGAAGACGAGGTTCCAGATCTCCAGGAATCGCCCCGCCTCCGTGCCCTCGACGAACGCATCTTGCGAAAAGTCCGTGCGCGGGACCTCGACCCATTCACCCGTCGCGCCCTCCGGAAAGCGCCAATCGTCGGTGTTGTGCACGAGATCGACAAAGATCTCCGAGCACGGCCCACACGGTCCGGTGTCCGCCATCTGCCAGAAATTGTCCTTCTCGCCGAGTCCGTAGATTCGCGAGTCGGGAAGCCCGGCGACCTCCCGCCAGAGCGCTCTCGCCTCGTTGTCGCTCTCGAAGACCGTCACGCGAATGTGTTT
>JALZAE010000112.1 GCA_030948535.1 Gemmatimonadota bacterium
GGTGTACCCGGCGCCGCCAATCAAGAAGCGCCGCGGACCGGTCGGCCTGCCGGGCGGACCCGCGCCCCAGACGATCCCCGCCGCCGGCCCCAATGGCATCATCGCTCTCGAGGGACTCGATCTCGAGATTCGCGAGGGCGAGCTGTTCGGACTGCTCGGACCGAACGGCGCCGGCAAGACGACGACGATCGGCATTCTCACGACGCGCGTGAAGCCGACGAGTGGGCAGGCGCTCGTCTCCGGCCTCGACGTCGTGCGCGAAGAGGTCGGCGTGAAGCAGCGTATCGGCGTGGTGCCCCAGCGCCCGAACGCCGATCGCGCGCTGAACGTGCGCGAGAATCTGGTCTTCCACGCCGCGTACTTCGGCATTCCGCGCGCGCGATCCGCGACGCGTGCGGGCGAGCTGCTCGAGAAGCTCGGCATCGCGGACAAAGCGGAAGCGAAGGTCGACGAGCTCTCGGGCGGACAGCAGCAGCGCTTGATGATCGCGCGCGCGCTCATCCACGAGCCGCGCGTGCTCTTTCTCGACGAGCCCACCGTCGGCCTCGACCCGCAGGCACGGCTCGGCCTGTGGGAGATTCTGCGCGAGCTGCACAGCCAAGGGCGCACGATCGTGATGACGACGCACTACATGGCCGAAGCGGATGAGCTGTGCGACCGGCTCGCGATCATCGACCGGGGCAAGTTGCTGGCGCTCGACACGCCCAACGCGCTCAAGTCCCAGGCGCCCGGTGGCACCCTCGTCGAGCTCGACCTCGACGGCGAAGCCCAGTCATCGGTCGACGACGCAGGCAAAGCGGCCGGCGTGCTGCGCGTGGAGGCGAACGGCAACACCTTGCGAGTGTACGCCGAACGCGGCGGCGAGGTGATTCCGCCGATCATTCGTCTCGTCGAGCAACGCGGCCGAACGGTGCGCGACATTCACCTCTCGCCGCCCAGCCTCGAGACGCTCTTCATCTCCCTCACCGGAAGGAAGCTCGATTGAGCCAGATCCATCCCACGCTCGTGCCCATCCGCGTATCGGCGGCGCGCGTCTTCGGGGCGCTGTTCATGCGTGACGTGCGCATCGCGCGCCGCGAGCTGCCGTACTTTCTCGTCCGCACGACGATGCAGCCGCTGCTGTTCGTGGTGGTGTTTGGCTATCTGCTGCCACGCATGGGCTTCATGGGGAAGGGCTATGGCTCGGCGCTGCTGCCCGGCGTGCTGGCGTTGAGTCTCACCCTCTCGAGCATCCAGTCGGTCGCGCTGCCCATGATGGCCGACTTCGGATGGACGAAGGAGATCGAGGATCGCCTGCTCGCGCCGGTGTCGATCAAGTACGTCGCGTTGGAGAAGGTGGTGGCCGGCGTGCTGCAGGGCGTCGTCGCCGCGCTGTTCGTCCTCCCGATCGCCCGCCTGATCATGGGACCGATCGAAGCGCTGACGATCGCCAACATCGGAATGATCCTGATCATCACGCTACTCGGCGCCGGCGCGTTCTCCGCGCTGGGACTATTGATGGGCACCGCGATCAGCCCGCAGCACATTGGCATGATGTTCAGCGTCGTGCTTGCGCCGATGATTTTCTTCGGCTGTGCGTATTACCCGTGGCAGGGATTGAGCGCGGTGCCCGTCATGAAGTACGCGGTGCTGATCAATCCGCTGGTCTACGTCGCCGAAGGCATGCGCGGTGTGCTGACGCCGTCACTGCCGCACATGAATCTCGCACTGGTGGTTGCCGCGTTGGTGGTGATCACCACCACGTTCTGGATTCTCGGCCTGAGGAGCTTTACGAAGCGAGCGGTATCCTAGGTGCGCGATCCGACGTCTCGCGAGCGGCCGGCTGAATGGACGGGTCGAGACAGGTACACCGCTCATGCGCTCGTCGCCCTCGTGGCTGTGCTCGCGTACGCCAACGCGATCGGCAACGGCTTCGTGCTCGACGACATCCCGATCATTCTTCGCAACCCCTTCGTCCACCAACTGCGCGCGCTCTGGCGGGCGTTCGCTACTCCATACTGGCCGGCGAGCTCGGGCACGGGACAGTACCGGCCGCTCGCCATCGCGTCGTACGCGCTCGACTGGTGGGTGAGCGGCGGGAGCGCGCACTGGATGCACGCCGTCAACGTGCTCTGGCACGCCGCCGCCTCGATGGTGGTGTTGTCGTTCGCGTCGCAGCTCGTGCGCGCGAGAGGGGCGCTGATCGCCGCGCTCCTGTTCGCGCTGCACCCTGTGCACGTCGAAGCGGTCGCCAACATCGTCGGTCGCGCCGAGTGCATGGCGGCGGTGTTCGTGTTGATGGCGCTACTCGCGCACCGGCGGCAGTCGTGGGCCGCGGTTCCACTCTTCGCGCTCGCGCTCGCGTCGAAGGAAAACAGCGTGGTGTTCGTCGGTCTCGCTCTGGCGAGCGACGTTCTCTTCGCCGACGTTCGCGTGCGCGACCTCATGCGGGAGAATCGCGCGCGCTATGCGGCGTATGCGGGCGTGCTCGCGGGCTATGCCGCGGTGCTCGTCGCGGTCTTCTCTCGCGTTTCACTGCGGGCACCGGCCGCGATGCTCGCCGGCGCGGGTGTAGTCACGCGTACGATGACCGAGCTGACCGTTGTTCCGCAGTACCTCCGTCTTCTCGTCGCGCCGCTCGAGCTGTCGTCCAATTACGACTGGGACGTGATCCAGCGTCAGGCCGGTCCCAGCGTCCTCGGCGCGCTCGGCGCCGCCATCATCGCGGTCACGGCGGTCACGATCTGGCAACGGTGTCGCACTGATCGCGTGGTCGCGTTCGCGCTCGTGTGGATCCCGATCGCGATCGCGCCCGTCTCGAACATCGCCTTCGCCAGCGGCATCGTTCTCGCCGAGCGAACGCTCTATCTCCCAAGTGTCGGCGTCGTGCTCCTTGCCGGTGTCCTGGCGGATCGCCTCTGGGAGAGGCATTCGCGGCTCGTCCCGCTGTCGGCACTCGCCTTCGGGGCCTTCTTCGCGGTTCGCACCTGGACGCGCACGCCGGTGTGGCACGACACCGCCTCATACCTACACGTGCTCGTCGCCGATCGATGAGCTCGTTGGCTAGCGATGTTTTGTGATCTGACATCTGACATCCGACGTCTCCGAACCTCGCAATGTTAGCTGGCTCAACTCTCGACCGGACGCCCATCGCGTTGCCAGACCGCGAACCCGTCCACGAGATTGATCACGTCCGTCATTCCGAGCGCCAACGCAACGCTCGCCGCGATCGCGGAGCGGCCGCCGCCCTGGCACTGCATCACCAGCGGCTTGTCGCGCGGTAGCTCGGCGATGCGCTCGC
The DNA here is from genome assembly GCA_030948535.1 of Gemmatimonadota bacterium. Taxonomy (GTDB): domain Bacteria; phylum Gemmatimonadota; class Gemmatimonadetes; order Gemmatimonadales; family Gemmatimonadaceae; genus JALZAE01. The sequence continues at coordinate 3,281 of JALZAE010000112.1, forward strand.
GCAGATGCCCGACGGGAATGTTGATCACGCCGGGCAGGTGCCCCTCCTCCCATTCGGATCGCCCGCGAACGTCGACCACCGTCACCTCGTTCCTCGCGACGCGCGTGGCGAGTTCGGCGACGGTCATCTGCGGTACTGACTGCGCGTGCGACTCCGCGGCGACCGCACTCGTCGCGAACCAGCCGGCCGCATTGTCCACGCCGATCATCGCCAGCGCACGCACCGTCGCGTCGAGCTGCGACTCGTCGGCGATCAGGTAGAGCGGCTCATCGTATCGCACCAACCATCCCGCCCACGTCGGGAACGCCTTGTTGAATGAAATGTTGATCGTGCCGGGCACATAGCGTTCGGCAAACTGCGCGGCGGGGCGCGTGTCGATCACCTGCGATCCGTCGCTCACGACTTTCTCGAGCGATGCGTCTGGTACTCGAGTAGGGCGGCGAAATCCTCCGAGCTCCGGTGGACCATCGCGATTCACCCGCTTCATGCGCGCGAAATACGTCGGTGGCTCGGGCTGTCCCTCGAGCACGGCCTGGACGAATGCCTCTTCCGACTGCGGCGCCAGCGCCCAGTTCGCGATGCGCTCGTAGCCAAGCGTACTCTGGGGCATCGCGCCAAGAGACTTGCCGCAGGCGCTGCCCGCGCCGTGCCCTGGCCAGATCTGCAAATGATCGGGCAATGCGGCGAATCGGGTGAGCGAGCGAAAGAGATCCCGCGCGCTCACTTCCATCGATCCGGCCTTGCCCGCGGCGCGCTCGAGCAAGTCAGGGCGTCCCACCTCACCGACGAAGATGAAATCGCCCGTCAGCGCGCCGACGGGCGTCTCCGCGGTCGCCCCGTCGGTGACGAGAAAGGTGAGATGCTCCGGCGTGTGTCCGGGCGTATGCATCGCGGTCACACGCACCGCGCCGAGCGTGATAGTGTCCCCGTCGTGCAGCAGTCGCGCGCCGCTCGATTTCGCGAATGCGTACTGCCAGTCGGCGCCGCCTTCGCCCGACAACCAGAGCTGCGCTCCCGTCGCCGCCGCCAGCTCGCGTGCGCCAGAGACGAAATCCGCATGAATGTGCGTCTCCGTCACGTGCGCGATGCGCACCCCCTCGCGACGCGCCATATCGATGTACTGCTCTACATCGCGATTGGGATCGACGATGATCGCCTCGTCGCAGGCCTCACACGCAACGAGGTAGCTGGCCTGTGCCAGCGCCTCGTCGTAAATGCGGCGGAAGATCATGATCGAACGCGATCAGCCGGCGGCGTGGCGCCGGACGTAGTCGATCGCCATTCGCGCGTAGTCCGGATTCCGCAGGCCGATCTCGCCGGCCAGCGCCAGCGCATCTTCCGGCG
>JALZAE010000128.1 GCA_030948535.1 Gemmatimonadota bacterium
TCACTTGGTAGCGCACGGCGGCACGCACTTCGTCGGGACCATTGGCGATGCCGTCCTTGATCGTGCCATCCATCAGGCCGGGCTTGAAGCCGTTCTCGTCGCAATGGCCGCCCGTGATGCCGAGCGCGTTGCCGGCGTTCTGCATGCGGGGGCCGATCACTCGGCCGTCGTTCACCGCTTTGCGTAGCGCCATGTCGTCGAAGTGCGGCGCGCCGACGTTGCGAATCGTGGTGAAACCGGCCAGCAACGTCTTCTGCGCGTTGGCGACGCCGAGAATCGCGCCGTAGCTGTCGTAGTCCCGCACAATGGCGTCGTCGCCGGCGGGATCGCCGAGCGTGCGGCCGATGATATGGGTGTGCGCGTCGATAAACCCGGGCAGCAGCGTCGCGTCACCAAGATCGATGACCTTGGCGTTGGCCGGGACGGTGACGCTTCCCTGACGGCCGACGGCGACGATCGAATCACCGACCACGACGACGACGCCATTCGTGATCGCAGGCGAGCCCGAGCCATCGATCAACCGCGCGGCACGCAGCACGGTCGCTTGCTGGGCGAGCGACGCACTCGCACCGAGGGCGATCGCCGCTGCGACAGCCGCGGCGTTGAGCATCAGTTTTTTCATCTGCGGTCTCGTGTGGGGGAGTGTGCCTTGTTGCAGTTACTTGCGTTCGCCGAGCGTGACGGTGAGCGTCGAGCGCGCGCCATCGCGCAGAATGATGACCGCGACGACGTCTCCCGGTTTGTGGGCGCGGAGCGCATCGGTGTAGGCGTACAGATCGCCGATAGGCGTCCCGCCGAGCTCGACAATGACGTCACCCGATTTCAGGCCGGCTTTGTCGGCGGGACTTCCTTCGCGCACACCGCTCAGCCGGACGCCTCTGATCTCGGTCGCGCCCATCTCGGGAATCGTGCCAAGATATGCGGGTCCGTACCCGGTCGATGACGTCGATGACGACGATGCGCTCGACGATGCCGTGCGCTGCGGCTCCGGCGCGCGGGTGAAGGTCAAGCGACCAGGCCGGTCCGCGATGACGCGTGCGATCCGAGCGGCGAAGTCGATCACGCGCGCTTCGCCGGCGGCGTTGATCTTCTCAATGCGATCCGTGGCGCGATGGTAGTCCTCGTGGACGTCGGTGAAAAAATGCAGCACCGAGATGTTCTTCCCGTAGAAGCTGGCGTGATCGCTGGCGCCGAACCCGTCGCCGATGGCAGTGAGGGTGAACTTGGGCTCGACGTTCGCCGCGGTCACGATCGCGGGGAGCTCCGCCGCGGTCGCGGTGCCGTAGACGAGCAGCTTGTCCGCCTTCAATCGACCGACCATGTCGAAATTGAGCATCGCGTCGACGCTGTCGAGCGGTACGGGCGCGTGTTGAACAAAATACTCGGAGCCCAGATCGCCGAGCTCCTCGCCGCTGAAATTGACGAAGAGCATCGGGCGCGCGGCCGGACGGAGCGCGAAGAGTCGCGCCAGCTCCAACACCGCGGCGGTGCCCGAAGCGTTGTCGTCCGCACCAGGCCGAATCGCATTCTTGGCGTCGGGATCTAGCGCGAAATCGGGGGATCGGCCGAGGTGGTCAAAGTGCGCGCCGATGACGATGTACTGGCCGCGCAGCCGCGCATCCGTGCCGGATAGAATCGCGAAGACATTCTGCGTCCGCAGATTGGAGTTGCGGCCGGCATGCGCGTCGGCTATCGAATGCGCAATGAAATGTTGCAGCACCGGATGCAGGGCAAGCGAGCGGTAGCGCCGCACCAGGTAGGCCGCGGCACTGTCGTTCCCCGGAGCGCCGGTGGCCCGACCCTCGAGCGCGTCGCTCGACAGAACGGCGATGTCCGCGCGCACGGCAGCGGAATCGGCTGTCGTGGACGCCGGAGCGAGCGTCGACGTATGACAAGCCGCGAGGGCCGTCACGAGCAGCGCGGCGAGCGCGCCGCGCGAGATCTGCGTGGGCATGTTGGGCGACAATTCTTTTTGGCCGGGGCGGTAGTGAGGCGAGCCGTTCGCCACGTATGTTATGCCTCGCGCTTCGGCCCCGCCAACATCGAGCTTCCGCGCAGTCGGAGTGACCAGCCAGACACGATGCGCCCGCTCGCACTCGCACTCATCCCGCGCGCCGTCGCGATCAACCTCGCGCTTGGCGCCATCGTCGCGACGCTGAAGCTGCCGGTCTATCTCGATTCCGTCGGAACGATTCTCGTGGGCGCGCTCGCCGGTCCCGTCGCCGGCATCGTGACGGGGATCGCCAGCAACTGCGTGCTGGGTCTCTTGAGCCAACCGTTCTTCTTCGCCTTCATTCCGGTCGCGATGGTGATCGGCGGTGTCGCCGGAGTCGCCGGCCGCATGGGCGCGTTCCGCTCGATCGCCGGCGCGATCCCAACGGGGATCGTCATCGGCATTCTCGCCGGCTCGACATCGGTGCCGATCGTGATCCTGGTGTTCGGCGGCGCGACGCCGAGTGGTACGGGGATCATCACTGTCATTCTGCGGGCCATGCACGTGCCCTTGGCAATGGCGGCGACGGTCGCGAGCGTCGGCGTGGACATCGTCGACAAGACGCTGTGCTCGGTACTGGTGGCCGTGGTGCTGACACGACTACCAAGCCGGCTCAGCGCGCGGTTCTCCGCACCACGCGTCGCGCGCGGCAGCTGATGCGATCGTCGCTCGACCGGTGGAATCCGCTGACGCCGCTCGCGGCGAGCGTGCTGCTCGTCGTGCTCGCGTACGTCGGACCGCAGCCCGCGAGCGCTATGATTGCGTTGACGATCGCAATCGCGGTGGCGGTTGCGAGTGGCGTGGGGGCCGGCGTCGTTCGTCTCGCGCTGGTGGTCGCGGTGCCGAGCTGGATTTTCATCTTTCTGATGGACGGGGTGTTCGCGCCGGCGGGTCCACGCTCGGCGGCGATGCCGGCGGCAGCCATCGGCGCGTTCGCGATCGTCATTCGGTTGGCCGCGGCGATCGCCGCGCTCGGATGGATCGTGCTCGGCGTGCCGCCGCGCCGCCTGACGCGCGCGCTGGCCGCACGCGGTCTGCCGGGGTGGGCAGCGTACGTGATCGTCGCTTCGCTCGAGGCAGTGCCGCAGGCGAAGCGTCGCGCCGAGGAAGTGCTCGACGCGCAGCGATGTCGCGGACTCGCCGTGAAGGGCGGCTTGCTCGGTCGCGTGCGCGCGCTGCTGCCGCTGGCCGGACCGCTCGTGGTCGGACTCGTGACGGAGTCGGAGGAGCGCGCGCTGGCGCTGGAGGCGCGCGGCTTCCGGCCAAGCCGGCCGAGGACGGCGCTGACGCCGGTGAGCGATCCGAGCGACGAGCGCGCGGTGCGCGCCGTGCTGTGGATCGCGACGCTGTCGCTCATCGCGTGGCGCCTCGTCCCGTGGTCGCGCTTCAGATGAGCGGCCTCGTCGCGCAGATCAGACTGCGGCGGGTCCGCTACGCCGACCTGGTCGCGCTGCGCGATGTCGATCTCGACGTCGCGGCCGGTGAGATCATCGGTGTCGTCGGACACGTGGGCGCGGGGAAGACGACGCTCGCGCTCGCCGCCGCCGGGCTCATCGGACGCGCGATGCCGGGCACGATTGACGGGTCGGTGACGCACCCCGCGGGCGGTGATCCGCCGGCGGCCTACGTTTTCGCCAATCCGTGGACGCAGCTCACCGAACTCGGCGGCACGGTCGAAGAGGAAGTGGCGGTCGGCCCGGAGAACCAGGCGCTGGCATCGGAGGTGATTCGTGCGCGGGTTGATGATGCGCTTCGCCGCGCCGACGCCGCGCATCTCGCGGCGCGATTGCCGCAGGAGCTATCGGGCGGCGAGCTGCAGCGCGTGGCACTCGCGTCGGCGCTGGCGCTCGACGCTCCGCTGCTGGTGCTCGACGAGCCGACGGCGCAGCTCGATCCGGAATCGGCGCGCGCGTTCGCCAATGCGTTGCGCGGACTCAGCGGGACGGGGAAGGGGATCATCCTGGTCGAGCAGAATCTTGCGCTCGTGCGCGAGCTGGCGACGCGGTTGATCGTGCTGGGCGATGGCGCTGTGATTGCCGACGGATCGCCGGAACAGTTACTCGACCGATGGCCGCCAGTGGACGCGCGGCTCGGCGCGCCGCCGGACATAGAACGCGCGCACGAGGCCACATCACTGCGGCGGCCAGCGAATGGCACGCCATTGTTGGAGATCAGCGGTCTGTCCGCCGGCTATCACGATCGCGACGTGCTCAACGGTCTGTCGCTCTCGATTTCGACAGGAAGCGCGGTCGCGTGGGTCGGCCGAAACGGCGCGGGGAAGAGCACGCTGGCCAAGACGATCATGGGACTCGTGCCTCAACGTGCGGGCGCGATCCGCGTCGCGGGCACATCGCTCGAGACCATGCTGCCGGAGCAGCGGGCGCGGTTCGTCGGACTGGTGTTCCAGGATCCGAGCCGGCAGCTCTTTTCGCGCACGGTGATCGACGAAGTGATGTTCGGCCCGCGCGCGCTCGGCATGCGGGCGGTGGATGCTCGGGCCGGCGCGATCGAGTTGCTGGAGCTGGTGGGGCTGGCGGCGGCATTGCACACGCACCCGGGGGATCTGACGCCGCAGGCGCAGCGCCGACTCGCGATCGCGGCGGCTATGGCATCGCGACCGCCGTTGCTCATCCTCGATGAACCGACGGCAGGACAGGATGCGGAAGGGCGCGGGTTTATCGCGCGGGCGCTCACAGCGCAGCGTGCGCGGGGAGCGGCGGCGGTGATCACGCACGACCTCCACTTCGCGAGCCGCGAATGTGATGCGGTGCAAAGTGTCGGCTCGGCCGAGTGATAAGCGTTTCACCGGGCTCGAGCTCGGGGATTGAAGCAAGGGCGCCCGGTGCTCGCCTCCCACACCGAAGTGGCTTACCGTGCACCGTAGCGCGTCCCGGCCGTTTTCTGCATGGTCCCGAATGGCTCTTGTTGTTTTTCTTCGCGGTGTCAACGTTGGCGGACACAGGACGTTTCGCCCGAGCGTTCTCGCACGAGCACTGAGCGCCTATGACGTCGTGAATGTGGGTGCGGCAGGCACGTTTGTCGTTCGCAAGCCTGGATTTCGGGCAGCGTTCCGTGCAAAATTGCTCCGGAAGCTGCCATTCCAAGCGCAGATTGTGCTGTGCAACGGGCGCGATCTCATTCGCCTGGAGATGCAGAATCCATTCGCAGCGGAGCCGTCGGGCGTCGACGTCGTTCGATTCGTCAGTATCCTGTCGAAAGCGAGCCGCCTCCGGCCTTCCATTCCAATCACACTACCGCCAAGCGGGGAGTGGTTTCTGCGGGTCATCGCGTCGAGGAATCGATTCGTCCTCGGAGTGTACCGTCGTCACATGAAAACGATCGGCTACCTTGGCCAGATCGACAAACTGTTCGGAGTGCCGGCGACGACACGGAATTGGAACACGATAGTTGCGATCGTGCGAATCTTGAACGGCCAGGAGAAAGGCGGCCGTTGAGCTGCCGCTAACGAGCGAGGAGATTGGTCTCGTTGGTCACGGCTCGGCACGCGGCGGCGATGAGATCGGCTGCGTGCTCGACATCGGCGAGGCTCACCATCTCGTTCGGCGAGTGCATGTAGCGATTGGGGATCGACACGAGCGCGGTCGCGACGCCCTGGCGTGCGACATGGATCGCGTCGGCGTCGGTCGAGGTGTCGCGGGCGGCGGCCTGGACGGTGAAGGGAATCGAATTTCGTTCGGCGGTGTCCCGCAGCAAGGAGAACGCGGCGGGCGCGATGATCGAGCCGCGAGTGAGCACGGGGCCGCCACCGATCGGATGGTCGCCGAGCTCTTTCTTCTCGAGCGTCGGATGATCGGTGGCGAAGGTCACGTCGACGACGATCGCCATGCGGGCATCCACGCAGTTGGCGCAGACGCCGGCACCACCGCCACGCCAGGAGATCTCCTCCTGCGTCGTCGCCGCGGCAACGACGGTCGCCGCGCCCGGCTCCTTGGCGTATTTGCGCAGCGCTTCGAGCACGGTGAAGGCGCCGATGCGGTCGTCGATCGAGCGAGAGACGATGCGCCCATTGGGGAAATCGAGCGTGCGCGAATCGATCACGCCGGCGTCACCGACTTCGATCCGCCCCTGCGCTTCCTTCTTGTTCGCCGCGCCGATATCGACCCAGAGGTCGGTGAACTTCGATGCCTTCTCGCGCTCCTCCGTCTTGATCAGGTGGATCGGCTTCTTGCCGACGACGCCGAACACATCGCCGCCGCGCGTGGCGAATCGGATGCGTTGGGCGACGAGCACCTGCGGATCCCAGCCGCCAATCCCCTGGATGTGCAGAAAGCCTTCGTCATCGATGTGCTGAACGATCACACCGATCT
>JALZAE010000177.1 GCA_030948535.1 Gemmatimonadota bacterium
GCGCATCTGCTCGACGCGCGCGATGGAATCGCGTCTGGCCTGCTCGGCCCGGGCGATCGCGGCCTGCCGATCGCGCTCGGCCTGTGCGGCAGCGGCCTGGGCGGCGTTGATGGAATCGGTACGCATCTGCTGAATGCGGGCGAGCGAATCCTGCCGCGCACGCTCGAGTACGGCGTTCGCGGAATCCCGGTTGACGGTCTCCCTCGACTCCTTGGTCACCTTCATCCGCGTCCGTGCGGGCTTCGCAGCCGGCTTCTTCTTGGTCGTGTCCTGCCAAAAACTCATGGGCGCGGCTGTGACAGCGCTCTCTCGTGCGGCTGACGGCGTGGCGTTGGCGAGCGCGGGCGCCGAAATCGCGGCGGCCACGGCTACCAAGCTGAGTTGCAAATACTTTCTGTGCGGCGACATGGTTGGTCGTCTCCTTCCAATGGTTTCGATACCCCGCGACGCGCTTGGTCCCAGTGCTCGCGTCGGGGCACGTACGACCCTGCAATAAGACTAAGTGACCGAACCCGCCGGATCCCCGGCGGGGCAGGATGGTCGCTGAATTACTAGCAAGACGTGTGCACAGGGAACCGATTTTGGCCCGAAACGTCCGCACCACGGCCGCGGGCGACTCCCCGCGGATCGTGCTCGCGGGATCGATCCTGGTCGATTGCCGCGCGGGCACCAGCCCCGCCAGGAGCGCAACGATGCCCAGTACGGCGGCTGGAACCACGAGCAGCGCCAGATCGATCGGTGGCAATAGCGAGATGGCATTTCGCAGCACGAGCATCGCGCCGAGCGCGGCGAAGAACCCGGCGACCAGCCCGAGTGCCGCGAGCAGCGTGGTTTCGCGCAGAAAGATTCAGAGCACGTGCACGGAGCGCGCGCCGAGCGCCATACGGACGCCGATCTCGCGCGTGCGAAGGGTGACCGCGTAGGCGATCATGGCGTACAGCCCCATCGACGCCAGTATCAGCGCGACGACACCGAGGACGTTGAGCACACGCACACCCAAGGTTCACGGGAACATCGGCGCCGCGGTAAATGCCTCGAGCGACATCGGCGCCAGTGTCGGGATCCAAGGGTCGACCGACGTGATGACGCCGCGCACCGCGGCTGCGAGCGACAGCGGCGGACCGGCGGTGCGCACGTGCAGGGTGAGGGAACTTCGACCGCGACTGTCGCAGCGCGAAGTAAACGAGCGGTATCGTCGCGTCATCGATGGTCTTGTAGCCGGCGAACGACATGTCGGTCTGCAACTAGAGCACGTGCGGCCCGTCGACGAAGCCAACGTCCATCGCCGGCATGAACTGCGATCGGCGGACACGGATGCCGGCGTCGAACCTGGATGCGATGATAGCTCCACGCCCGAGAAAAGGCATCCGCGATGCGTGCGCCGAGGTCAGCCGACCGACCGCACCTCGCACTTGTCGAGCCGCCACTTTCCGCGCGACCATCGCACGTGACAAACGTCGGAGCCGCCGAGCGGATTGAGCGGCGTGCTCGACGTGTCGCTGCGGGGCTTCACGAGGCGCCCGCTGGTGTAGACGCGATAGCCTTCCGTCTCTTGAAACGGAGGAGAGAGGTACAGGGTGTGCCGCGCGCGATCCGGGATGCAGATCAGTCGGCCACTTTCGCTCGGGCTGAGCGGGCAGATCTCGCTGATCAGACCGCGGGCGAGCAAGTAGCTCCCGATCGAATCGGGAAGGACGTCGGTTCCGCTGTACACTCCCGAATCCTCGAGCGCGCGCAAGTCGAGCGCGACGTCCCGAGGCGGACGCTCGACGCCCGTGTCGGCGAGCGCGGCTGAATAGATCGCCTTGATGTCGGGCGGTCCGTCGGGTTGCCGGGCGTAGCACGCCGCGAGTGCGAGCGACGCGAGCGCAACGGTGAACGAGCGGAGAGCGTGCATGCGGTGGTTCCTCGAAGGGGTCATCAGGAAAAGGCGGCGCTGTTCCGCCTGGGGGATCATCCCAAGGGCGTTCGAGTTCATGACGGAACGCGACTAGCTTAGCGGTCGAGCACCTGCGGCCTTCGAGGACACTGCGTGGCATTGACGGCGACGATTCACACCTTTGACATCCAGCTTGGCGACGTCGACCGCGGCGTCTACGAGACGCTGGCGCTGCGAGTGGCGCGGCATCCGTCCGAGACGGAAGACTACCTCTTCACCCGGGTGCTCGCGTACGGTCTCGAGTACGCGGAAGGGATCGCCTTCTCGAAGGGCTTGGCCGAACCGGATGAGCCCGCGATCGCGGTCCGCGATCTCACAGGCGCGTTGAAGGTGTGGGTAGACATCGGTGCGCCGGATGCGAATCGGCTGCACCGGGCGAGCAAGGCAGCGGCGCGCGTCGCGGTCTACACACATCGGGATCCGGCGCAGCTCGTGCGTCAGCTGGCGGGCGAGCGCATTCACCGCGCTGAGGCGCTCGAGCTGTACGCGATCGATCGCGCGCTCTTGGCTGAGTTGGTGGAGCGGCTGGAGCGGCGTATGTCGTTCGCTCTCTCGGTGACCGGCGGCCATCTCTACATCACCATTGGCGACGACGTGCTCGACGGGGCGGTAGAGCGACACGCGCTCCTCACCCCGGGCGCGTAAGATGTCTTGCGCATCGGCCTCACCCGCTCGATGCTAAGGTCATCCTCGATCGGAGCGGTTGAATGCCAAGCGTCTACATCAAGCATGGAGTGACCGACGTCGCCCGCTGGCGGCAGGCATTCGATGAGCATGACGAGGACCGGCGCCGCTATGGCCTGACCGTGCGCAGCGTCGAGCAGAGCCCTGACGACAGCGAGATCATCATCGTGCTCGACGCGACCGACTTGGAGCGCGCGAAGGAGTTCGCCGCATCGGCGAATCTGCGCGAGGCGATGCTCCGCGCCGGCGCGCTCGGCCCGTTGGAGATCTGGTTCGGCGAGACACTGCGATAGCGGCGATACGGCAACGGCGAAACGGCAACGGCGAAACGGCAACGGCATCACACTCGTTCGCTGGTCAACCGGTGCTCTTGTCGCCGCTAGACACTCAGCGGGCAATCCGCTTTTCGATTCGTCGGTCGGGCACGAGCCACCACAGCGCGACCGCTACATAGATGGCGTCGGCAATCCACGGGCTTACGAAGGCGAGGGGGATCGCGGCGACGTACAAGAGCGTCGACTTCTTGCCCTTCTTGTCCCTGCCTACGGCTTCGGCCAGCACCGAGCTCGGTCCTTCCTCGGCGATGATCGCCTGCACCAAGACCCAGTAGGCGATGCTGGCGAGCAACAACACGAAGCCGTAGATCGCCGTCGGCAGGGAGTCGAAGTGGTTCTCTCCCATCCATCGCGTCGCGAACGGGACGAGCGACAACCAGAAGAGCAGATGCAGATTCGCCCAGAGGATCGCGCCATTGATCCGAGTGGTGGCGTGCAACAGATGGTGGTGGTTGCTCCAGTAGATGCCGAGGAACAGGTAGCTCAGCACGTACATGAGCAGCGTGGGGATCACGGGTTGCAGCGCGTCCCAGTGAGAGCCGTGCGGCACATGCAGCTCCAGCACCATGATCGTGATGAGAATCGCGATCACGCCGTCGCTGAAGGCCTCGAGTCGTCCTTTGGTCATCGGAACTGCCGGGAGGGCACGCGGCTAATGTATCGCGGCCGCTGCCTCACGCGAGCGTTCGCCGCCCCGAGCGGCTGACGACTCGGCACCGATTCCCGTGAGGACGCCGGCGCGAAAACGCTAGGTGATCCGCAGCACGACCTTGCCTGTCGTCCGTCGTCCCTCGAGAGCATGGTGCGCGTTCGCCGCCTCGGCGAGCGGAAACTCCGCGCCGATGCGCACGTTGAGCGAGCCCTCCGCCATCCATTCGAATAGCTCATCCGCGCGCCACATCAGCTCCTCGCGCGTGGCGACATAGGCGCCGAGTGAGGGTCGCGTCAGAAACAGCGAGCCCTTCTGATTGAGCAGCTGCGGATCGATCGGCGCGACCGGACCGCTGCTCTGGCCAAACAGCGCCATCAATCCGCGTCGCGCGAGCAGATCGAGTCCCGGAAGGAATGTCGTCTTCCCCACCGAATCATAGATCACCTGAACGCCCGCGCCTCCCGTGATTCGCTTGGTCTCCGCCACAAAATCCTGGCGCGTGTAGATGATCACTTCGTCGGCGCCGGCGCCGCGCGCCAACTCGGCTTTTTCGTCGGAGCCTGCGGTACCAATGACGAACGCGCCGCGCTTCTTGGCGATCTGCACGAGGAGCAGACCCACGCCGCCCGCGGCGGCATGCACCAGGCACCGATCGCTCGGCTTCAACGGATGCGTCGACGTCGCGAGATAGTGCGCCGTCATTCCCTGCAGCATGACCGCCGCGGCCTGCACGGTGCTTACCGCCTCGGGCACTCGCACCAGCCTCGCCGCGGACACGGCGGCGTACTCGGCGTACGATCCCACGGTGAGCGCCCATGCCACGCGATCACCGACGTGGAGATCGGCGACGCCATCGCCGAGCGCGACGATCGTTCCCGCACCCTCCTCGCCGAGCGTCGCGGGGAGGGGAAGCGCGTAGAGGCCAGATCGCTTGTAGACATCGATGAAGTTGACGCCGGCCGCATCGAGCTTGACGAGCGCTTCGCCCGCCTTCGGGACGGGAACCGGTATCTCGTCGAGGCGAAGCGCGTCGGGCCCGCCGACGGCGTGCACGCGGATCGCTTGCATCTTTTCGGGGATGGTCAATGGCCTGGGATCGCGGGTGACTCGGGGTCGTGCATGAAAAACACGGCGCGCTCGACGATTCGTTCCTCCTCGAGGAGCATCCCTCGCGGAGGAACCGGGAGCGGATGGGAAAAGGTCGATACGGTCGGGGCGAGGAGCGGCGCGCACAGCGCGGCGATCGCGACCGAGAGACGGAGCCGGCGCATGGGCGACGGCACGCGCGCGCCCTCGCCATTCAGAATGCGACGCGCGCGCATCACCAGAGGCGAGCCATCGTAGCCGACGGCAATCGGGTCCCGCGACGCGCTGTCCATCTCGGCCGCAAGCGTGATGAGCGATTCGACGAGCGTGATCGGATCGCCGGTACCCCGCACCGCCTCCTCATCGCAGATGAACTCGGCGTCGCGCCGCAGCGATCGGGCCACGAGTCGCGCCAGCGGCTGAAATGCCGACAGCCCCGCAATGCAGTCGGCAATTGCAATCCATGCCGGATCGCGACGGTCGAGATGCGCGAGCTCGTGGGCGATGATGCTGCGCTGTTGAGCCGGCGACATCCCGCCGAAGGTCGGGGCAGGAACGCAGATCTCGGCGCGCCCGAGCGCGACCGGCGAATCGAGATGGTCCGCGATGGTCAGCGTGACACCTACGCGCAATCGCAGTCCGCGGTGATCGATGACGCGTCGCCCGCGCAGCTGCCGCGTGAAGCCACGCTGCCGCCGCCAGTTCGCCGCCGTCGACAACCCGGCGGCCACGACGCACGCGATGACGATGCCGATCGCCACGCCGCGCGCCAGCGGGTCGTCGACCACGGTGACGACCTCGTCGGGCTGCCCACTTCGCTTGAGCACCCTGACCATGACCGAAGATCGCACGCCGATCGGCGCGGCCGCGTGGGCTATTCGAGCGACCTCCACCATGGGCCGACCCCGCTCCACTCCGGCGCCGCCGAGCGCGAGCGACGTCGTGAGGAACGGCAGAAGCAGCGTCGCCTTCCAAAGTATGTCGCGGTCGCGAGGATCTCGCACGAGCACGCGACCGAGCACCAGCGCCGCCGCGCAGGCGAGCGCGCTATGCAGCGCGTACGTCAGCAGGATCGTCGAGACGTAGGAGGCAATGATTCCAGCCATGTCAGGGGACGATAGGTCCATGCGCGATCAGCTCCTCACTCGCCGTGCTGTAGGTCGCGCTCGGCGCGCCGCAGCAGCGCGCGCAGACGCGCGACATCGCCGGGCTGCACTTCGGACGCATCGAGCGCCCGTGCGCCCGCCGCGCCGGCGCCGCGTGGTCCGAGCTCGAACAGCGCCCCGAGCACGCCCGCCATGCGCGACGCCAGCACGGCGCGCCGCGTGACCGTCGCCTTGTACACGCCCTCGCGTCCATCCATGCGATGGCGGACCAGTCCACGCCGCTCCAGTCGGGAAAGCAGCGTCGCGATCGTCTTGCGCGAGACCGCTGTGCGCGCCCGGAGCGCGTCATGCACATCGCCAATCGTCGCCTCCCGCTGCTGCCAGAAGACGCCGAGGATCATGAGTTGAAGGTCGGTCAGCTCGGAGACGTCCGGCATGAAGCGGTGGGATCGGTGTGAGCGCGAGGGTGAATGGCGATCGCCTACACTCGTTGGACAAATTAGGGCGAGAAAGGTTGCCGTTCAAGCAACACTTCTCGCGCGCGGTTCCAGACTGCGCAGATTGAGTGCTGATGGCTTGCGCTGCTATGCCACCGTTCCCGCCTTGTTCAACGAGTCGCACTCACTCGATCCGTGAGAGCTCCGTTTTGCCGAACTCATCGTCCTCGACCGATGCCGTTCCCTCGCTGGCGACCGTCCGCAACGAGCTTCGCGCGCAAGCCGATCCTGAACGCGCCATCCACCATCTTCGCTTCTTCAAAACCGGCCCTGGTCAGTACGGCGAGGGGGATCGCTTCCTGGGAGTGCGGGTGCCGGCGCTGCGCGCGCTCGGGAAAGCGCATCGCCGGCTGCCGGTGGCGGACGCGCTCGAGATGCTGCGCTCGGAATGGCACGAGGAGCGACTGCTCGCGCTGATCATGCTCGTCGATGCCTACGAGCGCGGCGACGCGACGCAGCGTCAGGAGATTTACAACGCGTACCTCTTGCACGCTCGATTCATCAACAACTGGGATCTGGTCGACTCGTCGGCCGAGTTCATCGTCGGAGCGCATCTCGAAGTGGCGCGCAACCGCGCGGTGTTGAGTCGGCTGGCGAAATCCAAGTCGATCTGGGAGCGGCGCATCGCAATCCTTGCCACCTTCCATTTCATCAAGCTCGAGGATTTCGCGCCTGCTCTGCGCATCGCCGACATCTTGATCGGCGACACACACGATCTCATTCACAAGGCGGTTGGCTGGATGCTGCGCGAGATCGGCAACCGCGATGGAAAGGTGGAGCGCGCCTTCCTCGTCGACCACTACAAGCGAATGCCGCGCACCATGCTGCGCTATGCGATCGAGCGCTTTCCCGAGCGTGAGCGGCAGCGCTATCTCCGCGGAGACATCTGACATGGCGGGTGATACGGAGATCCGGTTTTTCCGTGATCTCGACGCGTGGCGCAACTGGCTCGAAAAAAATCACGCCGAGAAGACCGAGCAGTGGGTCGGTTTCTACAAGAAGAGTTCAGGCAAGCCGAGCATCACCTGGCCCGAGTCGGTCGACGGCGCACTCTGCTACGGTTGGATCGACGGCATTCGCAAATCGATCGACGACGTCAGCTACAAGATCCGATTCACGCCGCGGAAGCGCGGAAGCACCTGGAGCAGCGTGAACGTCCGCCGGGTGAGCGCGTTGACCGAGGAGGGTTCGATGCGCCCCGCCGGCCTCGCCGCATTCGAGGCCTTGAAACCGGAAAAATCGGGGACGTACGCGTACGAGCAACGCGCGGCCGCCGCGCTGTCGCCCGAGCATGAGACACAGTTCAAGGCCAACCCCAAGGCGTGGGCATTCTGGCAGGCGAAATCTCCCGGCTTCCGCAAGACGGCGAGCTGGTGGGTGGTGAGCGCAAAGCAAGAGGCAACCCGCGCCAAGCGACTCGCTCTGCTGATCGATGATTGCGCACACGGCCGCACGCGCTGGTAGCGCGACGCGAATGAGCCCTGAGCGGGGCAACATCCGCTTCTATCGGTGAGGTCGTTCGCCGCCGTAAATCGTTCTCGAATTCTTCGGAGCTCTCGATGCGTCTCGCTCACTTACTCGTCGCCCTTGGCGTCAGCCGCTCGCCGGCCGCCGCCGACAATCCAGCGCTGCGATTCGCCGACATTCTGTGGGGCGATCCGGTGGCCGTGGCGAAGGAGAAGCTCAAGTCGAACGGCTATGTCGTCGAGGGAATGCAGGGCAACGACCTCACGTTCCGTGGCCGCTTTCACGGCTACGACGGTCGCGGGATGATCTATCTCGCCGATGGCCGAGTGGTGCGCACCTTCTTCTCGATCGAGCCGCCCCCGGCGCAGGCGCTGGTCACCTTCGACCGCATCCGGAAGGATCTTCTTCGACAGTTGGGTCCGGCAACGTTCAACGTCGAGCACTACAACGCGCCGTACGTGAAGGGCGACGGCCGCGAGGTCGAAGCGCTGCAGCAGGGCCAACTCCGGGTGGCGCTGGCGTGGCAAGCGGGCAAGAACCCTGATGAGGGCGGCTGTTTCGTCGAGATGGGTAAGGACCTGACCCTCTTCGTCGTCTACGAGGGTCCCAAGTGGCATGCGGAGCGGCTGCGGCGGAAGAAAGCGAAGGAAGGGAGCTGACCGGGCTTCCAGCTGCCTCTTGCCCGCGTGCGCGGGAGCCCTCAGCATTGTCGGCGTTCCTCGCGCCGCACCGCTGGACCACCCGCCCTTCCGCCCGAGGCACCGATGAACCTGCCGCCCGTCCATTACCTCGCCGTGCTCGTCGCCGGCATCGCCATCTTCGCGCTGGGCGGCCTTTGGTATTCGCCCGTTCTCTTCGCGAAAAAGTGGATGGAACTCCGTGGCATCACGGAAGCCGAGATGAAGACGGAGAGCTTGCCGTTACAGTATGCGATGGTGTTCCTTTGCGGACTGATCACGGCGTGGGTGATGGCAGTGATCCTGAATCACTTCCCGAACCTGACACTCACCCGCGCTCTCGAGGCCGCCTTCCTCTGCTGGCTCGGCTTCGCCGCCGTAACGAGCTACGCCACCGCGATCTTCTCGATGAAGCCCAAGGCCCTCTGGCTCATCGATTCCGGATTCAACCTCGTCTCGTTTCTCGTGGCCGCGGCGATCCTGGCGCTGTGGCGGTGAGCCGCGGATCGGCACTTTTTTCTTGTTGAGATAGGGCGGCCGCGGATTGACGGCGGATGCGGCAACTGCGACTCGGTCAATTCAAGAAGCAGGAGCCGCGGATTTCCGCAGGTGGACGCAGATAGGACAGCTGACGGATTGCGTAGTCCGCCGCCTGCCGCGCGCTCGCCGCGCGTCGTGCTCCCTCCCAGCTCTCTTTTCCGCTTTAACAGGTGTGGATGCAACAGGTCTCGGCACTATGCAGCTGCCGGCCTGCCGACTCTTTCGTCCGGGAGCTGGAATGAAAGGCTTCATGAAAAACCCGCTCGTGCTTCTCATCGTCATCGCCCTGGCCGGCGGCTTCGCGCGGGCGTTCGCCCTGAAAAAGCAGAACGACACGTTCAACCAACAATGGCAGCAGATTCTGAATCCGCAGGGGCAGAATCCGCAGTTTCCGCAGGACGCGCAGAATCCGCAGTTCCCGCAGATTCCAAACACGCAGTTCCAGCCGAATCCGCCGTTTCCGCAGACCCAGAACCCGCAATTCCCGCAAGATCCACAGAATCCGAACGGACCGCAGGATCCCAACGCGCCGCAGGGACAGAATGGGCAGCCTCAGTACACCGGGATTCTCCGACAGAACTTCGAGTTCGCCTATTCGTCGCAGCATAACTCGCAGTGGTGCTGGGCGGCGTCGATCCAGATGGTGCTCGCGTTCTACGGACTCCACGTGTCGCAGGAGGAGATCGTCAAGCGCTCATACGGCACGAGCGCGCAGGGCGAGTTGCCCAACCGGCCGGGCAGCGGCGAAGTCATCACGGCAAATCTGAACAACTGGAGCGTCGACGAAGCGGGCGGCGGCGGCCGCTATCACGTCACGGCACAGGTCGGTCGCGGCGCGCCACCGCCGGCGCTGCTGCTCCAGGAAGTCTCCCAGCAGCACCCGGTCATTCTCGCCTACATGAGCGGACCGAACAGCGGGCACGCGGTCGTCGCGACGGCGGCGTCATACACGCCCTCGGAGCAAGGTCCGATCGTACAGTCGATCATCGTTCGCGATCCGTGGCCGAGCGAGGAGAACAAGGCGACGAACGGACGCGTGGAGCATCCGGGCGCCGACCTGGCCAGAAACATCGCCAACTACTGGATCATCCGCGTGGAGAAGTAGGCGCGTCGAATCTCAGTGAACGTGCACCGGGACCATCACTTTCTTGGGCAGCCTGAACTCCGGCGGTGCGTCGGCGCCGCCAAACATCAGCGTAAGCTCGCCGGCCGATTTGGGTGTGAACTCAAAATCGTAGATCTCGCCGGGATCGAATAGCAGCTTCGCGGGGCGCATCGTCGCTTGCCACGCTGGTAGCGTCGCGCCGTCCTTGGCGATGGCGCGCCACCGCACGGGCGTCTTTCCATCGAGCAGCGCGACGACGGTATTCACGTCGCTCGTGATGTCGATCAGCCGAAAGCGATAGGTGACGCCGGCGCGCAGATCGATCGCCGCCGGCTGCGCTTCACCGTTGAGGAGCGTCGGCGCCCATGGTCCGGCGATGACGTTCTCCGTGGTCCCCGCCGACGAGAACAGGAGCACGCGGTCGGTCGCCGGATCGAACGTCTTGCCGGAATCGAGCACGATGATCGGGCCATAGAGCCCCGAGCTGATCTGCTCATCCTCGTTGAAGTGCGAGTGATACATGAAGGTGCCGGCGCGCGGCGCCGAGAAGCGCACGGTGATGGAATCACCCGGGGCCACGGAGGGGAGAATCTCCTTGTCGTGCCCGCTCCAATCGGGAACGCCGTCGGGATAGCTCTCGAGCTCGATGCCGTGCCAGTGGACGGCGGCCCGGTCGTGCGTCTGGTTCACCAGGTTGATCGCGACGCGCTCCCCACGCTGCAACACGATCGCCGGCCCGGGAACGCGCATGGCATCGGCAGGCGATGCGTCAACGCTGCCGCCGAGCACGAACGCGTAGCCGGTGTGCTCGCCATACACCTTCGGCTTCTCCCGCATGACGAGGCGAAGCGGACGTGGCTCGCGCCCGTCCGCGACCTGCGCGCCGCGCGGCGCCACACGGATGCCCAGTACCAATCCGTACATCTGGTGCGGGCGGTCCGAGCCATGATGCGCGAGCGCGCTCGCCTCTTGCTCGCCACGCTCCGTATCCAGAGACGTGAGATGCGACAGGTGACCCGCGAAGTGGCAATGGTAGATCCAGTTCCCGGGGCGAGTCGGCGCCCAGGCGAACGACATCGTCTGTCGCGGATTGATGATTTCGGTGACGCCGAGCCGCCGTTGCTTGCTCGAGTAGATGGTGTCCCGCACGCCGTTCCCCATCGACTCCATGCGGAAGTAGAAGCCATGCAGGTGCATCGGATGATCGCTGTCGGTGAGATTGATGATGCGCCACCGCTGGGAGTCACCCTGTACCAGGTCGATCCGCTCGGTGTGCGGCCACGACAGTCCGTTCATCGCCATCGTCGCCCGGCCGAGGCCCGTCTTGCTCGTCGAGTCGAAGGTGAACCACCACGAGATCAGGAAAATGCGATCGTTGAAGCGCGTGGATACGGTGGGGGCGGAGCCGTCCACGACGATGGCGCCGTTGAGTTGGCTGTCGTCGCCAATGCGGCTGTCGAAGAGGCCGAGCTTCGATCGCGCTGCGTAGTAAAACGTGCCGGGCGTCGTCGCGGTAAAGTGGACATCGCGCTGTGCGCCGGGCTCGATCATCACGCTGTCCGCGTAGCCGCGCTTGTTGCCGAAGCCGAAGACGGTGAGCCTGCGAGCGAGCGTATTGCGGAGTGTAGCTCGTACCTCCGTGCCGACCGGCACGCGGATGAGCGGACCGGGATTGAGCATTGGCTGCCCCTCCTCGGCCCATGCTGCGACATCAAGGCCGCGTCCCGCCGGCCCTTCGGGATACCACGTTCCCGGCCTCGCCTCGAGGCGAATCGTGAGCACTCGATTGTTGAGCGCGCCGGCGGCGTGCCGGTTGTCGTTCGGCTCGATGGTCGAGGAAAGATGACGGGTCGAGGGCGAAACCAGCAGCGACGAGATTGCTACGAGAAGCGCGAGCAGATGCGGCATGGGGGGCTCCACACAGGAGGGGAGGTCCGCAACTCCTACTTCGGCGGAGACATTAACTCTTTCTGACCGGCGGCGCGAGGTGAACGGATGCGCCAGCCCTGGCGCGCGGCCGTGCGTCCTGGCGATGTTCATCTGACGCGCGCACCTATGCGCAACCGTTTGGCCGCTTGCTTCCGGAGGAACGTCATGGCGCAGCTCACTCCCACCAGCTGGATTTGGCGCGATGGCGAGTTCATTCGCTGGCGGGACGCGAACGTTCACGTGCTCAGCCACTCGATGCAGTTCGGCTCGTCAGCGTTCGAGGGGGTTCGCTGTTACGGCACGCCGCACGGGCCGGCTGTGTTCCGGTTGCAGGATCACCTGCAGCGGCTGCTGAACTCGTGCAAGATCTATCGGATGGACGTGAAGTATCCGATCGACGATCTGGTGGCGGCCTGCTGCGAGCTCGTCGAGCGCAACGAGATGGAATCGTGCTACATCCGGCCGATGGTGCTGCGCGGCTATGGCGCGGCGGGCATGGTGCCCTTCGATAGTCCGGTCGAGGTCTATCTGCCGTGCTGGACGTGGGGCGCCTATCTCGGCGAAGGCGCATTGGAGAATGGTGTCGACGCCTGCGTGTCCAGCTGGAATCGCTTCGCGCCGAACACCGTACCCGCCATGGCGAAGATCGCGGGCAACTATCTGAGCGGGCAGCTGATCAAGATGGAAGCGCTCGCCAATGGCTTTGCGGAAGCGATCGCCCTGGGGACCGATGGCATGATCAGCGAAGGGTCGGGCCAGAATCTTTTCC
>JALZAE010000198.1 GCA_030948535.1 Gemmatimonadota bacterium
CACCGAGAGCGAGGCGCTCGAGGTGACGGCGATCCATTCGGTCGCTGGTCTGTTGCCGCGCGACCGTCCCCTCGCCGCCGGCCGGCCGTTCCGCGCGCCGCACCATACGGTCTCCGACGCCGGACTCATCGGCGGCGGCAATCCGCCGCGGCCCGGCGAAGTGAGTCTGGCCCACCGCGGCGTGCTCTTCCTCGACGAGCTGCTCGAGTTCCGCCGTCACGTGACCGAAGCACTGCGGCAACCGCTCGAGGACGGACGCGTGGTGATCGCGCGCGCTGGTCACGCCATTCAGTTTCCAGCGCGCTTCGCTCTCGTCGGCGCGATGAATCCCTGTCCGTGCGGCTACGCCTCCGACGTATCGCGACCGTGCCAGTGCGCGGAGGCGGACATCGCGCGCTACCGTGCGCGCCTGTCCGGGCCCGTCGCCGACCGCATCGACATGCACGTGTTCGTCGGCTCCGTGCCACTCCACGCGCTGTCGAGCGGCGGAAGCGCCGAGCGATCGGCGATAGTACGCGAGCGCGTCGAGCGCGCGCGAGCGATCCAGCGGGCGCGATTCGCCAAGGTGTCCGGCGTCGATGCCAACGCGCATGCGCCGGTCCGCGTGCTCGAGAGCGCTGCCGCGCTCGCGCCCGCGGCGCAGACTCTCCTGTCCCGGGCCGCGGAGCGACTCGGCGTCTCGGCGCGCGGCTATCATCGCGTCATTCGAGTCGCGCGCACGATCGCCGATCTCGATGGGGCGGCCGGCGTCGAGGAGCCTCACATCGCGGAAGCGCTGCGGTACAGACCAACGGTGCCACGAGCGCAGCTCGGCGCGGTCGCGGTCGCGGGCACAGGGTAGCGCGCGTTCGCGCGGGCTCCATGCGCAAATTACGTTTGGTGCATGACGACCACCTCGCCTCCGGCGGAGATCGACATCGCGCGCGCGAAAGCAGTCGCGCTCGCCGCCGCGCTGCGCGACGCCGGCCGCGTACTGGTGGCATTCAGCGGCGGCGTCGACTCGGCGTATCTGGCCTGCGTCGCTGTCGACACCCTCGGTGCGTCGAACGTGCTGGCCGTGATCGGCACGAGCGCGTCGTATCCGGCAGAGCAGTGGGCCGCGGCGCGCGATGTGGCCGAGCGCATTGGGCTCTCGGTCGTCGAGGTTCGCACCGACGAGCTGGCCGATCCAAACTACGTCGCGAATCCGGTGAATCGCTGCTACTTCTGCAAGACGGAGCTGTGGACGCGCCTGGCGCCCATCGCGCGTGAGCACCGGTTCGACGTCATCGTCGATGGCACGAATGCGGATGAAGTCAGCGACTATCGCCCGGGCGCGGCCGCCGCGCGCGAGCATGGCGTTCGCTCGCCGCTCGCCGACGCCGGCCTGACGAAGCGCGAGATCCGTATCTTGTCGCGCGCGCGCGGTCTGCCGACCTGGGCGCAACCGTCTTCGCCCTGCCTCTCGTCGCGAATTCCATATGGCACGCCAGTGACGTCGACGCGACTGCACCAGATCGAAGCGGCGGAGCGCGCCCTGCGCTCATTGGGCATTGGCGGTGACTTGCGCGTCCGGCATCACGGCGATGTCGCGCGCGTGGAACTCGCGCGCGACGAGCTGCCGCGGTGGCTCGACGACGCCGCGCTAGCCGAGTTGACGCGTGCGGTCCGGGCCGCCGGCTTCGCGCGTGTCGCGCTCGATCTGCGCGGATTCCGCTCGGGCTCGCTCAACATCCTCGAGGGGATCGTCGCCGCGTGAGCGCCGCATCGCTCGAGCAGGCGCTGGTCGCACTCGGGATCGCGGCTAAGGTCGAGGCGACTGGCGGGCTCGCGTTGTTGCGCGTGCGCGATGTGCGACCGCTCGCTGACGACGCCACGCGCGCCCTCGTGATTGCCGCCGGCGCTGATCACGGCTACACGCACGTCGCGGTAGAGCTCGACGGCGGCGATGCGGCTTTTCATCGCGATTAACCTGCCCGCGGCCGAGCGTCGCGGGATCGCCGAGGCGGTCGCGCCCCTCCGTGCCAAGACCAATGGAGTGTCCTGGGTGAAAGAGGAGGCGCTGCATCTCACGATGAAGTTCCTCGGCGAGTACGACGACGCTCATGCCTCTCGGCTGTCCGCGGCGCTCGGCGCGATTGCCGGCGTGCATCGCCCGATCGAGCTCGAGATCAGCGGAATCGGCGCGTTCCCGCATTGGCGCGCGCCGCGGGTGATCTGGGCCGGCGTCGGCGATTCACCGAAGCTCGAGATTCTGCATCACGAGATCGAATCGGCGTGCGCGGATCTCGGCCACGAGCTGGAGGGGCGTCCATTTCGGCCGCACATCACCGTCGGTCGTGTGCGCGCTCCACTCGACCGAGAGGACGCGCGCGCACTCGGTGAGGCGGCGCGCGCGATATCATACTCCAGCGGCGCGGTCGCGGAATCGGTCGATCTCATGTCGAGCGCTACCGGCGCGGGCGGGTCGCGATACGCGATCGTTGCCGTATTGCCACTCAGAGGAGCGTGACGTGGGCTGCTTCCTTCGATCCATCGGATGTGCGGTCGTGCTCGGCGCGCTTGCCGCCGTCGCGTGGATCTACCGCGACCAGATCCCATTTCTGCATCGCGATACGACACCGGGCGCGGCGTCCACCGTAGGGTGGGAGCCTCTCACGCCCGAGGGCGCCGCGCGCGCGAAGAGCTCCGTTGCGGCGCTCGGCGGGAAAACGGGGCCGGTGTTCACGAACGTCAAGGCGGGGGATCTGTCCGCATACGTCTTTCAGGAATTGTCGCGCCAACTGCCGCCGTCGGCGCAGAACACGGAGGCCGCGGTGATCGGCGATGAGCTGTGCGTGCGAGCGACCGTGAGGCTCAGCGACTTCGGCGGCGCCGGCGCGCTCGGTCCGCTGGCGTCCGTGCTCGGCGATCGTGAGCAGATGCAGTTCTGCGGCACGATGAACGTGCTCCGCGCCGGTCTCGCCGAATATCACGTGAAGTCGCTCAAGCTTCGCGAGCTGTCGATTCCGTCAGGCGCGATTCCCAAGCTGCTGAGAAAGATCGAGCAGGGCGGACGTCCCGCCGGGCTCGCCGATGACGCGCTGCCACTGAAGGTGCCGTCCTTCATCGGCGACGTCCGCATCAATCGCGGCCGAGTAACGCTGTACAAGACCACGGGCTGAATCGACATGCATCCGGAACTGACATGAGCCGACGCGTGCTGATCGTCGATGACGAGAAGGGGGTGCGGGGCGCGCTGAGCCAGCTCCTCGAGTATGAAGGCTACGAGGTGCACCAGGCCGCCAACGCCGTCGACGCGATCGCCGACTACGAGAAGTGGCATCCGCATCTCGTCTTTCTCGACGTGAAGATGGCGGGCATCGACGGGCTGGAGACGCTGAAGCGTCTGCGCCAGATCGACCCCGCGGCGATCGTCGTGATGATCTCGGGTCACGGCACGATTCAGACGGCGGTCGAGTCCACGCAGCTCGGCGCCTACGATTTTCTCGAGAAGCCGCTCGACACCGATCGCATCCTCGTCACGCTGCGGAATGCGCTGCAGCACGTCGACCTGCGGGAGGAGAACTCCAGACTCAAGCGCACGATCGAGACGCGCTACGAGATGGTGGGCACATCGTACGCGATCCGATCGCTGATCGAGAAGATCGAGCGCGTCGCGCCGACGCCGGCCCGGGTGCTGATCTCGGGCGAGAATGGCACCGGCAAAGAGCTCGTCGCCCGCGCGGTCCATCGGTTGTCACCGCGCGCGAAAGGGCCGTTCATCGAGGTGAACTGCGCCGCGATCCCGAGCGAGCTCATCGAGAGCGAGCTGTTCGGCCACATGAAGGGAAGCTTCACCGGGGCGATCCAGGATCGCACCGGCAAGTTCGAGCAGGCGCATGGTGGGACGCTCTTCCTGGATGAAATCGGCGACATGAGTCTCGCCGCGCAGGCGAAAGTGCTGCGCGTGCTGGAAGACGGCGTCGTTACGCGGATCGGCGGATCAAAGACGACAGCCGTCGATGTCCGAGTGATCGCCGCGACGAACAAGTCGCTCGACGAAGAGATCGCCGAGCAGCACTTTCGCGAGGACTTGTACTATCGGCTGAACGTCGTGCCGGTCGTCGTGCCGCCGCTGCGTGAGCGCCGCGAGGACATTCCGCTGCTTGTCGCGCACTTCGTGTCGACGCTCTCGGCGCACGCGGGAATCGCGCCGCGCTCCTTCGCGCCCGACGCGATCGAGGCGCTGACCTCCTACGACTGGCCCGGCAACGTGCGCGAGCTGCGGAACACGATCGAGCGGCTGCTGATCCTGTCCTCAGGACCGCGTGTCATGCGCGCCGACGTCGACAGGCTCGTCGGCCGGCGCGCCAGCGATGAGACGAGCATTGGCGCGCTCACCGACGTCGCCACCTTCGAACAATTCAAGGAGCAGGCGGAGCGCGCGTTCTTACTGACCAAGCTCCGGCAATTCGACTGGAACGTGAGCGAGACCGCGCGCGCGCTGGACATGCCGCGCAGCAATCTCTACAAGAAGATCGAGCGATACGCGCTCACCCGGGAGACGGCGCACGACGTGCCGACGCACGATTCCGCCCAAAACGCCACGAAGGAGCCCAAGTGAGCACCGATTGGGACAAGGAAATGGCGAAGATCGACAAGCAGCTCGAGTCGATAACGGACGATCAGTTACTACCGGCTCCGAAAAACGCGCCGCCCGCGGTTCAGTCGAAGGTCGCGGTCGAGCGCGCGGAGACCTCGACTCTTGGTGTGTTCTTGAGGTTGTTGTTAGCGGTGGCACTCGGCGTTGGAATCGTGTTCTGGCCGTATTCCGCCAGATGCGGACTCGGCCTCGCGGCGTATCTCGGAGCGGTCGGTGCGTTGTTGGTCGCGGGCGGATGGACGTCGTGGTGGTCGTGGAAACATCGGTCGGCGAGAGCGCACGTGTTGTCATTGTTGTTAATTCTGTGGGCCCTCGTGCTCGGAACCTCCGAAGTGCTGCCGCGAATTGGGTACGCGAAGGCGAGCGCCGCTTGGGTATGCAAGTAGCAGATGTCAGATGTCAGATGTCAGCAACTTCAAACCAACTGCTCACAAGCTGCTCACCCACCGACTCACGTTCTCGACGCGACGCGTTTCTGGATGCCGGTGCGAAGACCGGACAGCATCCGCTTGATTTCGGCGATCGACTTGGAGTCGATCTCGTAGTCGCTGGGCGTGATGAAGCCGAGGTCGTGCGCGAGGAGGAGCTGGTAGTCCAGCTCGCTCGCCGAGCCGAGGGCGATCTCGACGAAACGAGTCAGCTCCTTCGACGTTTGTCGGCCGCATCCCTCCGCGATGTCGATTGGGATCGAACAGGCACAACGTCGAATTTGCGTGGTGAGCCCGTAGCGCTCATTGGCCGGGAACAACTTCGTCAGTGCGTAAACACGGATTGCCAGACTATGAGCGCGCTTCCAGACGACTAGCTTTCGAAAATCCTGCATGACGCACCTCGAGCAAGAAGAAGGAGCGAAGGTGCGGCGAGTGCGTGCTCAGTGCGTCACCATTCTGTTGCCCCTGCACACCGTCCACTGCAGTGCACGGACAACCTTTCGTTTCTGACATCTGACATCCGACGTCTGCCATCATGAAAACTTTCAAGAACTTCATAGGTGGCCAGTGGGTCGCCCCCACCGGCGATCAGTATTTCGACAACGTCAATCCGGCTGACAACTCAGACATCATTGGCCGCTTTCCCCTTTCGATTGGCGAGGACGTCAACCGGGCGGTTGCCAGCGCCAAACGCGGCTTCGATCTGTGGAAACGGACACCCGCCCCCGAACGCGGTGATGTGCTACGGAAAACCGGCGACATTCTATCCCGGCGTAAGAGCGAAATCAGTGACCTGATGACCCGCGAGATGGGCAAACCACTCACGGAGACCAAGGGCGACGTGCAGGAAGGGATCGACACCGCCTACTACGCCGCCACGGAAGGACGCCGCCTCTTCGGCCACACGGTGCCGAGCGAGCTGCGCAACAAGTGGGCGATGAGCTTCCGGCGGCCGATCGGGGTTGCCGGCATCATCACGCCGTTCAACTTTCCGCTCGCCATCCCGACCTGGAAAATCTTTCCGGCGCTCCTGTGCGGAAACGCGGTCGTCTTCAAGCCGGCCGAGGACGTGCCGCATACCGGCACCGTCTTCGTCGAAGCGCTACTCGAGGCGGGATTGCCGCCGGAAGTCATCCAGCTCGTTCATGGAATGGGCGAAGAGGTCGGCGCGGCAATCGTCGAGCATCCCGACGTCTCGCTCGTGTCATTCACGGGCTCGACAGAGACGGGACGCATCGTCGGCGAGACGTGTGGCCGCATGCACAAGCGCCTGTCGCTCGAGATGGGCGGCAAGAACGCCATGATCGTGTTGGATGATGCCGACCTCGAGCTGGCGATGGAGGGTGTGGTGTGGGGAGCGTTCGGCACCACGGGCCAACGTTGTACGGCGACGAGCCGTCTCATCCTGCAGAAGGGGATCCACGACAATTTCCTCGGCCTCCTCGTCGACCGCGCGAAGGCGCTCAAGCTCGGCGACGGTCGCAAAGCGGGCACCGACGTCGGGCCGATGATCACCGACGCCGCCGTGAAGAAGGCCGAGCGCTACATCGATATCGGACAGGCGGAGAACGCGGACTTGCTGTGCGGCGGGCGTCGGGCGCAGGGGCGGGGAATGGACAAGGGCAACTTTTTCGAGCCGACGATCTTCGCGCGCGTCGAGGCGGGCACGCGTCTGGAGCAGGAAGAGATCTTCGGACCGGTGCTCTCGGTGATTCGGGTGACCGACGCGAACGAAGCGTTCGCGGTGAACAACGATGTGAAGTACGGCCTGTCGTCGTCCCTCTACACGCGCGACGTGAACCTCGCGTTCCGTGCGCTGACCGAGCTCGACAACGGCATCACCTACATCAACGCCCCGACGATCGGTGCCGAGGCACATTTGCCGTTTGGCGGTGTCAAACAAACGGGGAACGGCCACCGCGAAGGGGGCTGGGAAGTGTACGAGTTCTACTCGGAGACGAAGGTCGGCTACGTGGATTTCTCCGGGACGCTGCAGCGTGCGCAGATCGACAACTATTTGGGAACGCCTGACTGAGAAGGCGCCTCGCCTTGCATCACCTTACACACGCGGTTAAGTCACGTCGTACGGGTTCTCTCGCGCCCGCGTTCCGTGACTCGCGCTGCTCCGACACCGTCCTGGAATTGATAGCTCTCCCCTCCCATACCGCCTTGGCAGATCGCCGCGCATGACGGACCGTCCCTCTCCCTCGAACGCCAAAATGGCCATCACCGACGAGCACAAGGCGCACGCCTTGCGCGCGGTGAATGGGCGTCCGCGGTGGCGTATTGTGGTCGAGTGGATGAAGTCCTTCATCATCGCCGTCTTCATCTTCTTTCTCGTCCGCGCGTTTCTCGTCGAGGCGTTCAAGATTCCGACGGGCTCGATGGAGCGGACGTTGCTCGTCGGCGATTTTCTACTGGTGAACAAAGCGGTCTACGGTGCCGAAGTCCCCTTCACGCACGAGCGACTGCCGGCGATTCGGAAGCCGCAGCGCGGCGATGTGATCGTCTTCGACTTCCCGCGCAATCCGGCGCAGAACTTCGTCAAGCGGCTCATCGGCGTCCCGGGCGACACGCTCGAGTCTCGCGAGGGCGCGATCTTTCGCAATGGCGCGCGGCTTGATGAGCCCTATGTCGTGCACAACGATCCGACCGGCGACATGGGGAACGAAGAGTTCCACTGGCAGCGCGATTTCCTCGTGCGCTCGGCGCAGGCGAGCGTCGGCTATCATCCCTCTCGTAACAACTGGGGCCCCTTAGTCGTCCCTGAACGGAGCTACTTCGTGCTGGGCGACAACCGGGACAACTCGTACGACAGCCGATATTGGGGGTGGGTGCCCGACTCCCTCGTCAAAGGCCGGCCCCTGGTGGTCTATTACAGTTACGAGCGCGATAATTCCCACCGTTTTACGTCCTGGCTCACGCATGTGCGCTGGGACCGCATTGGCGAGCGAATCCACTAGTCCGTCGGGTCCGTCATGCGTCAGGATGTAGCCGCCGACCGCGCAGAGCGTGCGCGGTGTTTGTCGCTTTCAGGAGCCCCCCGCCGTATGGCAGTCAGCCCCACAAGAAAGAAGTCGGGATACGACGAAGGGTCGCTCGACCAATATCTCCGAGACATCAGCGCCTACCCGCTGATCGATCGCGACGAGGAAGTCCGTCTCGCGCAGCTCATTCGCGTCGGTGAGAGCGAAGCGCTGGACAAGCTCGTCCGCTCGAATCTCCGCTTCGTCGTCAGCGTCGCCAAGAAGTATCAGAATCAGGGCGTCGCGCTCTCCGACTTGATCAACGAGGGCAACCTCGGTCTGATCCGCGCCGCGCACAAATTCGACGAGACGAAGGGGATCAAGTTCATCTCCTACGCCGTGTGGTGGATTCGCCAAGCGATCCTCCAGGCGCTCGCCGAGCAGTCGCGCATCGTCCGCGTTCCGCTCAATCGCGCCGGCACGCTGCATCGCATCGGCAAGCGCGCCAACGCCCTCCTGCAGGAGCTCGGCCGCGAGCCGACGCACGAGGAGATCGCGGCGAACATGGACATCACCGAGGAAGAGGTCGCGAAGACGATCTCGATCTCGCAGACCCATCTCTCGCTCGATGCACCGCTCACGCCGGGAGAAGACAACAAGCTGCTGGACTATCTCCCCGACTTGATGAATCCAACGCCGGACGAGCAGACGTTCGAGAAGGCGTTGACCGAATCGATCGAGGAAGCGCTCGCGTCGCTCAAGGAGCGCGAAGCAAAAATTCTTCGCCTCTACTTCGGACTCGACGGCGCCGAGCCGATGACGCTCGAGGAGATTGGGTCGCTGCTTGGCATCACGCGCGAGCGAGTGCGACAGATCAAGGAGAAGGCGCTCTCGCGGCTGCGGCATGTATCCAGAGCGAGAGCGTTGGAAAGCTACCTGGGGTGAGATTGGGGGCGGTGATACGTCGTGCGTTCTCACCACTTCGGGCGCGGCGCACTGCTGGGGCCTCGAACAGCAATGGCCACCCCGCGTGAACGGAAGCGTCTGAGACCTCGCATTGTCGCGCGCGGGAACGCCCGCGAACTCTTCTCAACGCCATGCGCGGTAGCCACGTTTAGGGTGAATCCGGTAGGGAAATCACCCTGAACTTCTTCACACATGGCCCTCTCTGTTGCGGCTGGCCTCTTGATGACCGTCCTCGGCGTCGTGACGCCGGGCGACACCATTCGTGGCAGAGTACTCGACGACGCCGGCAAAGCTGTTGCGCGCGCGGAGGTCACTGTCAGCGAGCTGGCGCGCCGAGTGACGGCCGACGGCTCCGGGGCATTCGCGATCGGCGGCATCGCCTCCGGTGTGTACACGCTGGTCGCTGAGCGCACCGGATATCAGTCCGTGGTGCGATCGGTGAATGTGCCACCTGCCGGCTCGGCCGATCTCACGATCACGATGCGACGGGCGCCACTCACGCTCGGCACCGTGACGGTGACGGCGAATCGCGCCACCGCGACGAGCGCGGATCGGTCGCCGCTCCCCGTGTCGTCGCTCCAAGGGGAATCGTTGGAGCGCGAGACGAGCGTGTCCCTCGCTCACGTTCTCGACAAGACCGCGGGCATTCACACGCTCTCCACCGGGTTGCAGGTGGGAAAGCCGGTGATTCGCGGACTGAGCGGTGCACGCGTGCTCACGCTCGACAATGGTCTTCGTCTCGAGGACTATTCGTTCAGCGATGAGGATGGCCCGTCCATCGACGACCGCCTCGCACGCCGCATCGAGGTGATTCGTGGCCCGGCCAGCGTGCTCTATGGATCGGATGCGATCGGCGGCGTGATCAACGTCGTGCCGCGCGAGCTACCTGACGCGACCGGTGGCGGGAGTATTCTGCGCGGATCACTCGAGGCCTATGGCGCCAGCAACAACGCCGAAACCGGCGGCGTGCTCGGCGTCGAAGGAGCGAAGGGCGCGCTCGGCTGGCGCCTGCTCGGGATCGGTCGGCGCGCCGAGGACTACAAGACCCCGGTCGGCGAGCTTGGGAATACCGGCTTCACGTCGTTCAATGGGGACGCCGCGATCGGTTTTCGCGGAAACAATTCGGGCCTCACGCTCCGCTACACGCGATACGGTGGAGATTTCAAGCTCCTCGAGGCCGGCCCGCCTGCGAGCCAGGGTGGGTCGCGCGGCTGCCTGCCGTGCGCGAAGAGCGTTTCGCGATCGATGGCCGAAGAGGATGGCGGTCCGCTGCGCAAGCTCGCCGACGATCGCGTGCGGCTTGACGGCGGTATGCAATTCCGCGCGGTTCGTTTCGAAGCGAAGGGCCAGTGGCAGCGGCACGATCTGAAGGAGCTCACGCCCGCGGGCGAAGGTGGAACGCCGGGCGTGCGGAACGTCGCGTTCGACCTCCTGCTCGACACGTACACGCTCGATCTGTTGGCGCACCATTCCCTCACCGACATGATCCACGGCACGATCGGCTTGAGCGGTCTCGATCAGCACAACAGGACCGAGGGCGAGGAAGCGCTGATTCCGGGTGCGCACATGACCGGCGGCGCCCTGTTCGGCTTCGAGCAGATGGACATGGGCGAGTGGACCTTCATTGCCGGCGGACGCGTCGACGCGCGACACAGCAACGCCGATCTCAACAACGAGCTTGGCACGGGACGCCGCACGCGCAGCTATACCGTCCCGACCGGCGACCTTGGTGCCGCGTTCCATGCGTCGGAGGAACTCACCTTCTCGGCCAATCTCGGCACCGGCTTCCGTGCCCCGACGCTGTTCGAGTTGTACGCGTTCGGACCGCGCATCGGTGAGGCGCGATTCGAGATCGGCAACCCGGATCTCAAGGCGGAGACGAGCGTCAACCTCGACGCCGGCGCGCGCTGGCAGAGCGGTCGTGTGCGCGCCGAGCTCACGGGCTTCCGCAATGCGGTGAATCACTTCGTCTACATCGCGCCCGACGGGGCATTCGAGGAAGGATTCCGTCGCTACTTCTACAAGCAGGCGCGCGCGCTATTGTATGGTGCCGAGGCGTCGCTCGAGGTGCAGCCGATCTCGCCGCTCTCGTTGCGCGCGCGATACGATTTCGTGCGCGGCAACAATGAGGAGACCGACACGCCGCTTCCGCTCGTTCCGCCGCAGCGAATCGATCTCGAGGGAGAGTGGCGCTTTACAGGTCTGTCGTGGGCCGAGTTCGCCTACATCGGCGGCGGTACGGAAACGCTGGCGCGTCAGACGAGACTGAGCGTGGAAGAGCGCAACACGGCAACGCAGGAATTCGATCCGTCCACGCCGGGCTACACGCTCGTCAACCTCAGCGCCGGACTGCAGCGGAGCATCGGCGGCCGCACGGTGCGCATCGATCTTCGGGCGACGAACTTCGGCGACTCGAAGTACAAGTCCTTCCTCAGCCGCTACAAAGAATTTGCATTCGATCCGGGGCGGAACATCACGCTGCGGCTGTCGACGCTGTTCTAGGGGCAGATATCGGACGTCAGATGTCAGATGTCGGTGACTGCGCTACGTCGTAACTTTTGATGTCTGCTCTCTGACTTTCCTTGCTGACCTTTGCTTTCACACCATGCCCGCTCAAAGCTCGTTTGACGTGACGACTGGTGTCGACCTGCAGGAAGTCGACAACGCCGTGAACCAAGCACAGAAGGAGATCGCCCAGCGATACGACTTCAAGGGAAGCAAGGCGACGATCGAGTTTCAGCGGGCCGAGGGCAAGCTCGTCCTTGTCGCTGATGACGACTACAAGATGCGCGCGCTGCTCGAGGTGCTGCAGTCGAAGCTCATCAAGCGCGGCGTCCCAATGAAGAATCTCGACATCGGCGAACAGAAGCCCGCGGGCAGCGACACGGTGCGCCGGGAAGTCGCGCTCAAGCAATCGCTCGACAGCGACACTGCGAAAAAAGTCGTCGCCGCGATCAAGGACGCGAAGATGAAAAAGGTCCAGGCGTCGATCATGGGCGAGCAGGTCCGCATCACCTCGCCGAGCCGCGACGAGCTGCAGCAAGTGATTGCGCTGCTCAAGGGTCAGGACTTCGGCGTCGAGCTGCAGTATGGCAACTACCGGTGACTGCGGGTGCGGGGTGTAGGGTGTGCGGTGTGGTTAGGGCACACATTCTAACGACGCCCTACACCCCACATCCCACAGCCGCTCTCACGCCTCGATTTTCCGCGAGTCCTCGGCGCCGCCGATGGGGACTTTCCGAGGCTGCGCCGAGGCCGACTTCGGGACGGAGATCCGCAACACGCCGCTGTCGAGGCGCGACGTGATCCGCTCGGCGTCGACGTGCTCGGGCAGACGGACGGAGCGCTCGAATGAGCCGCTTCTCCGCTCGAGTGCGTAGAGCCGAGGTCGCCATCCTGCGAGGTGAATCTAGGACTCTTCGTTCCGTGCACGCTGAGGACGTTCTTCTCGAAGCTCAGCTCGATGCGCTCGGGCGTCACCCCGGGAAGGGCCGTCCTGTCTCCTGTAAGTGGTTGATCGAGCTTGCGTGCCGGAGGAAAAAGCATCCCGTGTGCCGCTCAATGTTTGCCAAAGTGACAAACTGAGCGCCGGCTCATGGATCGTCGTGGCAGACGGGCTGCCGAGTTGATAGAGCGGGAGTGGTCGTTAGGTGTGGGGTGTAGGGTGTGGGGTGTGGGAAGCACACAGATCTCCTTAACCACACCCCACACCCACACCCGCTCCTCCCACTACCTTTAGGCATGCATCTTTCCCCCGCTTCGTGAAAGTCGGCTTCATATCGCTGGGCTGCGACAAGAACACTGTCGATAGCGAGCGATACCTGGCCGAGCTCGTTGGCCACGGCGCCGAATACACCGCCGAGCTGGACGAGGCCGAAGTCATCCTCGTCAACACCTGCGGGTTCATCGACGCCGCGAAGCAGGAGTCGATCGACGCGCTGGTGGAGGCGGGACGGCTCAAGGCGGACGGGTCGTGCCAGGCTGTCGTCGCGCTGGGCTGCATGGTGGAGCGGCATCGAGCCGAGCTGATCGCCGAGCTGCCTGAGGTCGATCTCTTCCTGCGGAACTCGGAGATCCACCTGCTCGTGCCCGAGTTGCGCGAGCGCGGCATGCTTGGCGCCGAGTCGCTGGTGCCGCATCCAGGCGTGCGTTTCTACACCGGCGATCTGCCGCACGTGCGCTACCTCAAGGTGAGTGAAGGTTGCGACCATGGCTGCGCCTTCTGCGCGATCCCACTCATGCGCGGCAAGCATCGTTCGTTCGCGCCGGACGAGGTCGTGCGCGAAGCGCAGGCGCTCGAGGCGCAGGGTGCGTTGGAACTCAACCTCGTCGCGCAGGATCTCGCGCACTACGGGCGCGATCTGCGCGACGGCACGCCGATCGGTCTCGCCGATTTGCTCGAGCGGCTCGTCGCTGAGACGGGCGTCCCATGGCTCCGCCTGCTTTACATCTACTCGTCGGGACTCACGCCGAAGCTGCTACAGCTCATGGCGCGCGAGCCACGGATTCTCCCGTATCTCGACATGCCGATGCAGCACGCGAGCGATGCCGTGCTCGCCCGCATGCGCCGGCCCGAACGGGCCAAGACGATTCGCGAGCGCGTCGCGCACGTCCGCGCGCTCGTACCCGACGTCGCGATCCGCACGACCTGCATCGTCGGATTTCCGGGCGAGACCGACGACGACTTCGCGTTCCTGCTCGACTTTCTCGAGGAGATCCGATTCGAGCGCGTCGGCGCGTTCACCTACTCGCCGCAGGAGGGCACGCGCGCGGCGACGATGGTGGACGACGTGCCGGAGTCGGTGAAGCGGCAGCGGCTGGAGCGGCTGATGGAGTTGCAGCGACAGATCACGGCCGAGCGGTATGAGCG
>JALZAE010000222.1 GCA_030948535.1 Gemmatimonadota bacterium
GCCCCGCTCGCCGACCAAGCGCGCATCGCGGCTCACGGCCGCATGGTGGCAACGACTGCGACCGTACGCGCCCG
Organism: Gemmatimonadota bacterium; assembly: GCA_030948535.1. Lineage (GTDB taxonomy): Bacteria > Gemmatimonadota > Gemmatimonadetes > Gemmatimonadales > Gemmatimonadaceae > JALZAE01. Next base: position 75 of record JALZAE010000222.1, read on the forward strand.
CCGTCGTGTCGGCGGTGGTCGTTCCCACCCTGTTCGGATTGGCGTCGTACGCCGCGATCAATGGCGTGCATCGCGGGATCTCCACCGGCACGGTGACCGAGCAGATCGCCGACGCGCGCCCCGCGCTCAGCCTCGAGCGCAACGTGCCCGCCGTGCAGGCGCTGCTGCCGCAGCTCATGTCCCGCTTCGGCGTCAGCCCGGTGGCGCAGCTCTCCGAGACCGAAGTGTCGACGCGACTCAACGCCACCGGCACCGTCGACACCGCCGCGGAAGCGAAGGCGACCGGCGCGCGGCTCGTCGGCGCCGACCTGCGATTCGCGTCGGCCGAGCGCGTCTTTCTCGCGCTGGGCGACCTGCGCTATGCGAATCTGCTCGGCGCCAATTTGTGGTCGGCGGATCTGCGCGGCGCGAATGTGATCGGCGCCGATCTCACCGGGGCGTCGCTCTACAAAGCCGACATGCGCAAGCTGCGCGCGAACGCCGCGCCGGCGATCACGCGCGCGATGCAGGTGGGGAGCATGACGTCGGAGGACACGCTCTACTGCTCACGCACCAGCTTCGCCGCGGCGAATCTGCGCTACGCACGGCTCGACGACGCCGATCTGCGCGGCGCATCGTTCGACGATGCGATGCTGCAGGGCGCGACGCTCTCGCGAGCGAGACTCAAGCACGCGACATTCGCCGGCGCCGATCTCGATGGCGCTGACTTTCGCGGCGCGTATGACCTCGCGCCCACACAGATTCTGGCCGCGCGCCACGTCGACGCGCTCTACGATCCGGCGCTGCTGGCGCAGCTGATGAAGCTCAGTCCACTGCGCTTCGCCGGCTACGACGCCGATGCCATCGAGCTGAGCACCGTCGGCGGATGGCTCACCGGGGAAGAGGAGCCCGATGACATGAGCGCCGGCGAGCGTCGCGAGCGCGACGCACTGATCAGGCGCTCCTTCGCCTTCGGGCCGGCGTCGGAGCCGTCGAGCGAAGCGCTCGCGCTCTGGTCAGCGCGCGGAAAGTGGACGGCGTCCACGGGGAAGGAGAACGTGGTGCCGCACGGTTGTTTGGTCGTCCGCGTGCCGCCGCCCGTGCCGCCACCGGCATCGCCGATCAAGCACTAATCGCGCGCGTGGCGCGGGAATCGCATGGCCTCACGCGATCCCAGACTGAGCGGATCGTGCGCGAGCCAAAGAAATCCCCGCCGACTCCAGTCGTGCGGAAAGGACAGGGTGACGTCAAGCTGACGCGCGAGGAGTTCGAGCGGCGGCTCGGCGAGCGCTTCTACGATCCCGAGTTCGACGCCGTGCGCGGCGAGATCGCCAAGATCATGGACGTCGCCTGGCGCTCGTACGACGAATACCACAAGAGTCCGCGCAAGCAGCCGGCCGGGCCTGAGTTCGCGCATCCCGAGTTCGAGCTGCCTGATGAATGGCTCGCCACTCGCGCCGCGATTCTCGACGCCGAGAGACAACAGCGCGATCCGGCATCGCGGCGTCGCATCCTCGTCATCAACGGCGCAGCGCGCCACGACGAGACTTGCCCCGGCGAGATGTCGAAGAGCTTTCGACTGATGACGCTCGCCCGCGAGGTGATCGAGGAGACGAGTGGATTCGAGTGCGACGTACTCGATCTCAGCCATCTCACGGCGCAGTACGGCCGACAGATTCTGCCGTGCAAGGCGTGCGTGTCGACGGCGATGCCGCTCTGCAATTGGCCGTGCTCCTGTTACCCGAATCACGCGATGGGTCAGGTGAACGACTGGATGAACGAGCTTTATCCGCGCTGGGTCGCCGCGCACGGAGTGATGATCGTGACGCCGGTCTACTGGTATCAGGCGCCGAGCGTGCTCAAGCTGATGATGGATCGCCTCGTCTGTGCCGACGGCGGCAACCCGGATCCGACGTCGACTCACGGCAAGCAGCCCGACGAGGCGAAGGCGCTCGAGCTGCAGGGCTGGAGCTACCCGAAACATCTCGCCGGCCGGCTGTTCGCGATCGTCGTCCATGGGGACGCCGCGGGCACCGAGGTGTTGCGGCGCAATCTCACCGACTGGCTGCTCGACATGGATCTCGTGCAAGCGGGCACGGCCGCGACACTCGACCGCTACATCGGCTACTACGAGCCGTACGCGACGAGCCACGACGCGCTCGACAACGACGACGCGGTACAAGAAGAAGTGCGCAACGCGGCGCGCTCATTGGTCAACGCGTTGCGCCTCATGAGCGACGCGCGTTTCCAGCGGCCGGACGAGAATCTCGCGGAGCCACGACCGAAGTGAGCTCACTCAGGCTCACCAGCCCCTCGGAGATGGAGCTTTCGAGTGGGACCTACCGTCGCCTCAAGGCTTCTTCATCGGTGCCGGGCCGGAGTCCGCCTTGTGTGGTCCGATCGGACTTCCCGGCCCACCGCGCACCGAATCCGCGAGCATGATGGCCAGCGCGTGAGCGCGCGCGACGACGACTGTCGACTCGTGGGATGCCAGCGCGGCCGCTCTCGGACTCATCCCCTGCGGGCCGTGCCGCACCGAGTCGGCGACAGTCTTCGCGATGCGCAGCGCAAACGTCATGATCATCGTCGAATCCTCCGTCGCCATCTTCGGACCGCCGCCGCCACCGCGCACTGAGTCCGGGGCCGCCATCGCGCTCGTCCTGGCGGTCGAATCCCTCACAGCAACATCACTCGGCTTCGAGCACGCGCCGGCGAGCACAGCCAAGGCGAGTACGAGCGGTGCCACTCTGCAGCCGCGAATCATTCGTGCCTCCCCGTGGGTGATACTACGGTTTCGGTCGCGCGAGATACTTTCGCGTCGCAACACTGTCACCTGCCTCGGCGTACCAGCATGATCGGATCGATCAACTCCGACACCAGCGCCCCGGGCGCTAGAGCAGGCCCCATAATACGGAACAGCAAAGCTTCCTGACACCGCAACGGCTTGCCCGCGAAGGAGTGTCCAAGAGATAGTTGATGAGCGCCCGAAGTTGATTGCGCGCCCCGATCCCCAGCCCCCAACCCCCAGCCCCATGCGTCGTCAGCTCGTCACCTCGCTCGCGCTCACCGTCCTCGCCACGGCGACGGCACTCGGCCAGGGCATCACCATTCCCTTCGAGCGCGTGACCCTGCCGAATGGTCTCGAGGTGCTCCTCTCGCCGGATCACTCGACGCCGCGCGTGACGGTCGACGTGTGGTATCACGTGGGCTCGAAGAACGAGGTCGTGGGGCGCACCGGCTTCGCGCACATGTTCGAGCACGTGATGTTCACCGGCTCGCTCCACGTGCCGTACGGCATGCACGACCGCCTCACCGAGGGCGTCGGCGGCGAGAACAACGGGTCGACCAACAACGATCGCACGAACTACTACGAGAACGTGCCGTCGAACTACCTCGAGAGCGCGCTGTGGCTCGAGGCGGACCGCATGGGCTTTCTGCTCGACAAGCTCGACGATGCGAAGTTCGCGGCCCAGCGCGACATCGTGCAGAACGAGCGGCGGCAGGGCACCGACAACCAGCCGTATGGCCGCGCGTTCGAAATCATGACGACCGCGCTCTATCCGGCATCGAATCCATATTCGTGGCCCGTCGTCGGCTACATCGCCGATCTGAAGCAGGCAGGGGTGGAGGACGTCAAGAATTTTTTCCGTCTGTACTACTCGCCGTCCAACGCGACGATCGCCATCGTCGGCGACTTCGATCCGGCGCAGGCGAAGGCGTGGGTGACGAAGTACTTCACGTCGATTCCGCGCGGTAAGCCGATCACTCGCCCGACCGTGACGCCCGTCGCGCTCACCGCCGAGAAGCGTCTCGTCTATGAGGATCGCGTGCAGGTGCCGCGATTGTATTTGCGCTGGCCCACCGTCAGCGCACGCGATGACGACAATTTCGCGCTCAATTTTCTTGGGCAGGTGCTCACCGCATCGCGAACCTCCCGGCTGACGAAGGCGCTCGTGTACGACGCGCAGTCCGCGGCGCAGGTGCAGGCGGGACAATCCGGACGCGAGAGTTCGGGCGACTTCAGCATCATCATCACGCCGCGCGCGGGACACACGCTGGGCGAGCTCGAGACGGCGACCGACTCGGTGCTCGACCGGCTGAAGCGCGAAGGGCCGACGGCCGGCGAGATGGCGAAGACCGCGGCCGGTCTCGAGTTTCAGTTCGTCAGCAATCTCGAATCGACGCTCGGCAAGGCGGAGATCCTGAATGGCGGGCTCGTCTTCTATGGCGACCCCGGCTACTTCAAGACGCAGTACGCCAAGGTGCGCGGCGTGACCGCCGCCGAGGTCAAGCGTGTCGCCAACAAATATTTCGGGAAGAATCGCATCGTGCTGAGCGTCGTGCCGCTCGGGAAGAGCAACATGGCGTCGAAGCCGGAGTCCAGCATCAAAGTCACCGTCGGTGCCGACGGCGGGCATTACATCATGGAGCGCAAGTGATGCAGATCATCTCGAGAATTCGCGGCCCGATCATCGCGAGCGCCATCGCAGCGGCCGCCGTCGCCGCTCCGCTCGCCGCGCAGAAAACAGTCGACTACTCCGTGCAGCCGACGCCGGGCGCGCTGCCGGCGATGCACGTTCCCAAGTGGACGCACAGTGAGCTCGCGAACGGCGCCGAGCTCGTCGTCACGGAAAAACATGACCTGCCGCTCGTCGCCTTTACCATCACGTTCGTGGGAGGCGCGTACAACTACGAGTCGGCCGACAAGATCGGCGTGGGTCCGCTGACGGCGCAGATGTTGAGTGAAGGGACGACATCGAAGACCGGTGAGCAGCTCGCGGACGCGCAGCAGATGCTCGGCACGCAGATCTTCGCCAACGTCGGCAACGAGAGCGGCGCGATCGGATTCACCGCGCTCAAAGCGAAGCTCGAGCCCGCGCTGGCGCTGGTGGCCGACATGCTGGTGAATCCCGCGCTTCCCGCCGACGCGCTCGAGCGTTTGCGCGGGCGCAGGCTCGTCTCGCTGCAACAACGGAAGGATCAGCCCGAGGCCATCGCGAGCAACGTCTTCGCCAGAACGCTGTACGGCGACGCGCATCCGTACGGCCGAGTCGAGACCGAGAAGACCGTGCGGGCCATCACGCGCGAGGACATCGTCGAGTTTCAGCGCGCGTACTATCAGCCGGGCCGCGCCGTGATCGCCGTGACCGGCGACATCGATCCGGCGACGGCGCGTGCGATGGTCGAGAAGGCGTTCGCGCAGTGGAAGGCGGGCGGCGCGCGTCCGACTTTCGACTATCCCGCGGTGCCGGCGCAGAAGAGCACGACTATCTATCTCGTCGACATGCCGGCGGCGGCGCAGTCGGTGTTCTCGTTAGGCATGCCGGGACCGGAGCGCAGCACGCCCGACTATTACGCCATCGAAGTGATGAACAACATCCTCGGCGGACTTTTTCAGTCGCGAATCAACCACAACATTCGCGAAGTGAAGGGCTACAGCTATGGCGTCGGCTCGGGCTTCGCGTTCGGGCGTGGACCCGGTGCGTTCGAGGTGGGCGGCGGCATCGTCACCGCCAAGACCGACAGCGCGCTGATCGAGTTCATGAAGGAGCTCAAGGGCGTGCAGGGCGGCGTGCCCTTCACCGAGGACGAGATCAAGCAGGGGAAGGAGTCGCTCATCCAGAGCATACCACGCCGCTTCGCGAGCGTGAACGCGACCGGGAGCTCGATCGCCGGCATCTACGTGCAGGATCTTCCGGAGACGTACTATCGGGATTTCGCGGCGAAGATCAACGCGGTTACGGCGGAGGATCTGGTGCGCGTGGCGAAGAAGTACATCGATCTGGCGCACCTGAACATCGTAATCGTTGGGGACAAGGCGACGGTGGAGGCGCCGTTGCGCGCGACGGGGATCGCGCCGGTGGCGATCACCGATGCCGAGGCGAAGCCGGTGATCGTGCCGTGAGCTGATGCGAAGCGCGGCGCCACTACGGCGTCGCGGTCGCGTCGAAGGTGACGGCGGGCAGACCCGCAACCGTAGCAGACGCCTGTTGCGAGCCGGCCGCCGGGCCGAGCGTCCAGCGCGTTTGCGCAAAGCCGTCGGCGTCCGTTGTTGCAGTCGTGGGCAACACGGACCCGCCGCCCGACGTGATCGAGAACGTCACCGGTATCCCCGCGACGCCGATGTTGCCCGTGCCGATGACGTGCACGATCAGCGGATTCGGCAGCAAGGTCGCTTTCGGCGCCGACTGAAAGTCCCCGCCCGTGATGAAGATTCCCGAGTATCCCCGGGTTTCGGTGGTGCTGTTACAGGAGATCGCCGCCAGCGCGACGCCGCCGAAGGCTATAGCGCGCAGCGCGCGACGGAGATGCGGAGCGTGGTGCGGACGGATCATCGAAGAACTCCAGTGCGTGGTCGCTCGCGATCCCAGCCGCCATCCCGTCCGCGAGTGGCGTGAAGTCTAGCCACGGATTCATTCCCGCGTCCACCGCCGCGCGCGGATGGACGCCGCGCGCACGAACAGGTCCCACGCACTCCGCACCGACGCCGCGCCCAACGAGTCCTCCGCCGGAGCCGACTCGGTGCGAAGCCGAGCCAGCGCGAACGCGGCCCGCACATTCAGCTCGGCGTGCAGCACATCCCAGTCGATGTCCGTCGGCACCGGCTCCGTGAATGACGCGAGCAGCGCGCGCCCCACGGGGTCGAGCTCGATTGCGACCGATGGAATACGCATCGGGTCATCCGTTGGTATAGCAGCTTCGTCGCGCATGATGGTGTCCCGGCCCTGGTCATCGGGTCGTACATCAGCCGGCGCGTCCCTGTTGGACCGGATTGAGGTCGGCCAACGCCTGGCGCAGCGCGCGGCGCGCCTCGTGGAGGTGCCACCGCACCGTTCCGCTCGGCAGGCTGACGTTGTCGGCGATCTCGTCGCCCGTCATGCCATCGACGTCGGCGAGCTGCACGATCAGACGACGCCGCTCGGACAGTCCCTGGAGCGCCTCGTGGAAGCGGTGCCGAATCTCGTGGCGGTACGTGTCCGCGTCGGCCGCTGCGCCGGGCCCGCTCGACTTCGATTCGAGCTCGGAGGAATCGACCGCTTGCACCCGCCGCTCGCGCGCCGCTCGCGATTTGCGCTCGTTCAACCCGCGCGTGAAGACGATGCGAAGAAACCAGGGCGCGAATGGACGTGTCGCATCGAAGGTCGCGATCTTGTTGAGCGCGACGAGAAAGGCGTCCTGCACCAGATCCTCCGCATCCTGGCGATTGCGGAGCACGCGAAAGGCGACCGCGAAGGCCCGGGCCGAGTACCGCCGCGCCAGCGTGTCGAACGCCGCCTGGTCGCCGCGCTGCACGCGCGTGATGACCGCCGCCTCTTCCGGATCGGCATAGACATATTGCTTTGGATCGCCATCGCCTTCGGCGCGGAGCACATCGTCGCGCTCAACTGGAGGCGCATTGGAGTGGTCGAATTGCGGCTGCGATTGCGGTTGCATGGCGTGTCGGCTCGAGGGCGGGTGCGGTCTCTAGATCAGAGACACCCGAGTTGAGCCGGACCCCTATCTGGAACTCATCGCTCATGCCGCCCCTCGTGGCGTGACTGGCATCGCCAACGAAGGGAGGTGCGGATCAGACAGAAACGCCCGATCATCCGAATCCGCTCCGCCTATAAGCAGCACCCAGCGCCCGTCTGCTCGGCAGTTGTTTTTGTGCAAGAAGACGAGCGAGGCTTTGGTTGCTCCGCTTTTGTCGGCAATACCCGTTTGATCAGCGCAACCCTTCGTTGGCGATGCCAGTCAGCGCGGGGCCACAAGCCCCGGGGATGCCAGTCAAGGCAGGCCCAGAAACTTCCCGATCGTCTCGTTCAGGAATTTCGCGTCGGCAGGATTGCTCGCCGCGCCGGCGGTGTGACCCCAGAGCGATGGGATCGGCGCGAAGGTGACGTGCGGGATGAACTGCGACTCGTACTTCGCGTCGCCGATCGGGAAATACAGATCGGTCTCCGATGGCATGTACAGGAATGGCACCCTGATCGAACGGAGCGCGCGCTCGATGTCGCCACCCATTCCGGGCGTCGTGCCGACGTCGTGCTGCTCCCAGGTGCGCATCTGCAGGATCAGGTTGTTGGCGTCGGCGCCGGGGATGAAGTTCGTGCGGAAGTTTTTCACCACCGACTCGAAGGTCGTGCCCGCCGGCGAATTGGTCTTCCACAGCTCGCGGCGCCACCACTCCTGCGAGAAGAGCCATCCGGTCCACACCATCGCGAATGCTTCGAGCCCCTTCTTCGGTTGCTCCGTGTAGTTCCCGTCGTTGAACGCCGGGTCGGTCGTGAGCGCGACGATCTGGCCCTCCAGCCTCACAATACCGTGCGGCCACGTCTTCGCCGTGCCCGACGTCGCGACGATCCTGTCGATGAAGTCCGGGTAGCTCACCGCCCACTGGAATGCTTGCTGCGCGCCCATGGAAAATCCGACCAGCGCGCGCAGGTGCGTGATCTTGAGATCGTCCGTCAGCAGACGGTGCACCGCCTCGACGTTGTCGCGGATGGTCGTCACCGGAAAGCGCGGGCCGTGATAAGGCTCCGCCGTATTGCTCGGCGAGCTCGAGTGGCCATTGCCGAACAGCTCCGTCGCCACGAGAAAAAGACGCGTCGTGTCGAGCGCGCGACCAGGACCGATCAGCCACTCGTAGCCGTGATGGTCCGCCATGTAGTGCGACGGCAGCAGCACCGCGTTGTCGCGCGCGGCGTTCAGATGGCCGTACGTTCCGTACACCACTCGCGCCTGCGGCAGCGTGACGCCGCTCTCCGTCTTGAAGTCGGCGATGACGAACTCGTGGTGCGCGGCGCGGTCAACGCGCTGCGCGTGGACGATGGAGGGAGCAGCCGCGACGATCAGTGCGAGAATGGCGGTACGGAACACGGGTCGACCTGGATAAATGGTTGAACAGCGTTGCTCATACGCAGCACGCAGCACGCGGCGCAGTCAAGACGTTCCCGTCGTCGATGACTCAGAACGGTGATCCTCGAGTACGCTCATTGACGCTTTTCAATCATGACGTCTGCGCATAACCCAACACATCTTCGCTTCAGAATCGGAAGCCGCGGCCTCCGCGTCCCCGCCGTCTTCTGGCTCGGCGTCGCCGCGATCGCCGCCATCTCGCCGAATTTTCCAGACCGAAGGCTTGCGATCGCCGGCGGGCTCGTCCTCGGCGTCGGACTCTGGATCCTCACTCGGCCGACGCGGGTCATGCTCGATGCCACGGCGCAGGTGGTGATCGTGCGCACGCCGCGCATGCCGATCGGCACCGACACTGTGACGATTCCACTGACTGATATCGTCGCGCTCGACGTCGAGACGCTGCCCCGCGCCTTTCCAGGCGACACCATCACCTTCGATGGTTATCGCCTCACATGGCGGCTGCGGTCGGGCGAGCGCATTCCCATGAAGCGGGCGACGATGGTCATTGGCGCCTACGACAAGCGCCGCGCCCAGGTAAATGCTTTCCTCGAGGCCCATCGGACCGCGTAGGATGTAGGTTGCGTACCGATTCCCTGACACAACGGAAAGCGACGTCTCCGTTGCGACGGGCCGAGGTCTTCACTAGACATATCGTCTGGCGACGCGTCCCCCCTCCGCGCCCCGACCCGCCCGCGCCTTCTTAGTAGTAGTAAAGCCGTTCCTTTCTGGAGATCCCCCGCATGCGATTTGCCCCTCACGTCGCCGCGGCGGCGCTGTTCGCGTCCGCCGTCTCTGCCGCGCCGCTCGCCGCCTATCAGCAACCCACCGCCGCGGCCGCATCGGACACCGGCAAGAACAAGAAGAAGCCCGACCTTCCGCTCGCCGCCGCGCGGCACATCGCCTTCACCACGAGCAAGGGCTCGTGGATGTCGGTCGACGTCAGTCCCAATGGACAGACGCTCGTCTTCGACCTGCTCGGCGATCTCTACACGCTGCCGATCGCCGGCGGCAAGGCGACCCGTCTGACGTCGGGGATGGCGTACGATGCACAGCCGCGCTTCAGTCCCGATGGCAAGCGCGTCGTCTTCGTCTCCGACCGCAGCGGCGGCAACAATCTCTGGACGCTGTCGCTCGACGGAAAGGACACGGTGCAGCTGACGAAGGGGAACAACAGCGAGTACCTCTCGCCGACGTGGACGCCCGACGGCAAGTACATCGTCGCGTCGAAGTCCGGCGGACTCGGCGGTCCGGCGAAATTGTGGATGTACCACGTCGAAGGGGGCAGCGGCGCACAGCTCATCAAGGAGCCGGTAACGCGCAAGACGGTCGGCGCCGCGGTCGAGCCGAACGGCCGCTACATCTGGTACGCCGAGCGCACCGGCGACTGGCAGTACAACGCCATCATGCCGCAGTATCAGCTCGCGGTCTACGATCGCGAGACGGGCACGCGCACATCGATGAGCTCGCGCTACGGCTCGGCGTTCCGTCCCGCCATCTCGCCCGACGGCAAGATGCTCGTCTATGGCTCGCGATACGAAGCGGGCACGGGTCTGCGTCTCCGCAACATCGGTAGCGGCGAGGAGAGCTGGCTCGCCTATCCGATCCAGCGCGACGACCAGGAATCGCGCGCGCCTATGGACGTGATTCCGGGATTCGCCTTCACGCCCGACAACAAGGCGGTCGTCGTCTCCTACGGCGGCGAGATCTGGCGCGTGCCGGTCGACAAGTCCGCGCCCACCAAGATCCCCTTCTCGGCTGACGTCGCCATCGACGCCGGTCCCGATGTTCGCTTCAGCTACAAGGTCGATGACGCCGGCACCTTCGTCGCCAAACAGATCCGCGACGCGGTGCCGTCACCCGATGGAAAGAAGTTGGCGTTCACGTCGCTCAATCGCCTGTACGTGATGGACTATCCCGCCGGCGCGCCGCGCCGCCTGAGTGATCTGGACATGGGCGAGTTCGGCCCGACCTGGTCGCCCGATGGCAAGTCGATCGCTTTCGTCACGTGGGCCGACCAGGGCGGCGGACACATCCACAAGGCGCCCGCCGATCGCACGTCGCATCCGACGCAGCTCACCAAAGTCGCCGCGTTCTATCACAACCTCGCGTGGGCGCCCGATGGCCGGCGCATCGTCGCCGTGCGCGCGGCCGCGCGCGATCTGCAGGAAGCGCTCGGCTTCTTCGACGGTGGACAGGGCGCGCAGTTCGTGTGGGTGCCGGCGACGGGCGGGGATGTCAGCGTTATCTCGCCGACCGGCAATCGCGACTATCCACATTTCACCAACGACACGGCGCGCATCTTCGCCTACAGCGCGCAGGATGGACTCGTCTCGTTCCGTTGGGACGGCACCGACATCAAGAATCATCTCAAGGTCACCGGTCCGATGCTGCCGCCCGGTGCCGTGATGGGGGGAAAGCCGAGCGTGCTCGATATCGAGCCGATCGTCGAAGAGGCGAACCCGACGCCACCGCCGGCGGCATTGGTATTGATGGCGCCGAAGGGCGATCGCGCGCTGGCGCATGTCGGACTGGATCTCTACGTCGTTACCGTGCCGGTCGTCGGTGGTAGCGTGCCGATCGTGTCCGTCGCCGATCCGGCGAGCGCGGCGTTCCCGGTGCGCAAGCTGACCGACATCGGCGGCGAGTTCCCGAGCTGGGGCGCCGACGGCAAGAGCGTGCACTGGTCACTCGGCAACGCGCACGTCGTGTACGATCTCGATCGCGCGCAGGCGGTGGACGACAGCTTGAAGAAGGTGGCGCGCGACCGGGCGTCCGCACCCGACACGACGAAGCGCGACAGCAGCGCGACGAAGAACACGGGTTACAAGCCGGTCGAGACGAGAGTGTCGCTCTCCGCGGGGCGCGACATCCCCAACAGCGTGGCCGTGCTGCGCGGCGGTCGCGCGGTGACGATGAAGGGCCACGAGATCATCGAGGATGCCGACATCGTCGTCACGAACAACAGAATCACTGCGATCGGCGCGCGCGGGACGGTGGAGGTGCCCGCCAACGCCAAGGTGATCGACGTCAGCGGCAAGACGATCATCCCCGGCTTCGTCGACACGCACTATCACACGCAGTGGCTCGTGCCGAACGTCCACACGACGCAGGTATGGCAGTACCTCGCCACGCTCGCCTACGGAACGACGACAACGCGTGATCCGCAGACGGCGACGACCGACGTGCTGACCTATGGCGATCGCGTCGAGACGGGCGCACAGCTTGGCCCGCGCATCTACTCGACGGGCCCCGGTGTGTTCAGCGGCGAGATGATCAAGGACCTCGACCACGCGCGCAACGTGCTCAAGCGGTACGCGACGTACTACGACACGAAGACGCTGAAGATGTACATGACGGGCAATCGCCAGCAGCGTCAGTGGATCATCATGGCGGCGAAGGAACAGAACATCATGCCGACCACCGAGGGCGGGCTCGACTTAAAGCTCAATCTCACGCACGCGATGGACGGCTACTCCGGCATGGAGCACGCGCTGCCGATCTTCCCGCTCTACGACGATGTCGTGCAGCTCTTCAAGGGGACGCAAATTACCTACACCCCAACGTTGATTGTCAGCTACGGCGGTCCCTTCGGCGAGAACTACTGGTACGACACCGAGAACGTGCACGACAACGCGAAGATGAAGCACTTCTTCCCCGAAGATGAGCTCGATGCGAAGACGCGCCGTCGTGGCACCGGCTCAGGTGGCAGCCCTGGCCCCGGTGGCTGGTTCTCGAAGGACGAGTATGCCTTCCCGCACCACGCCGAATTCGTGAACCGCCTGATCGCCGCCGGTGGTCGCGTCGGCGCGGGCAGTCACGGCCAGCTTCAAGGACTCGGGATGCACTGGGAGATCTGGATGCTGCAGTCCGGCGGCATGTCGCAGCACGACGCCCTGCGCGTCGCCACGATCTACGGCGCTGAGGGCATCGGGATGGGCGCCGACCTCGGCTCGCTAGAGGCAGGGAAGATGGCCGACCTGGTCGTGCTCGACAAAAATCCGCTAGAGGACATCAAGAACACGACGTCGATCCGCTACGTGATGAAGAACGGCCGCCTGTACGAAGGGAACACGCTGGACGAGGTGTATCCGACCGTGCGGAAGCTGCCGAGCTACGTGTGGCAGGTGGGTGGTCCGTCGGTGGCGGGAGGTATGCGGTAGAGCTTGGTATTGCGGGTGTGGGGGGTGGGGGGTGGGGGGTGGCGCGTGGTCAACTCAAACCGCAACGCACAATCATTGGCTCCGAGTGAGAGATGGACTCTCGCTCGGAGCCAATGTGTTTGAGATTCATTCCATGCCGAGTCGTCCCTTCCGCGCCGTTACACCGTTGGTCTTCGCTTGCGTCATGGCAGCATGTGGCGGGAACGGACTCCCGTCGGCGCCGGGCGGTGGCGGACCAGGATCGCGGCCGACGCTCGGCGCGACGTACCGGCCGAGCGGCCACGCCGCCGCCGGCGACGTCTTCGTACATCTCTTCGAATGGCGCTGGACCGATGTCGCCGCGGAATGCGAGACGGTACTCGGCCCGGCCGGCTATCGAGCCGTGCAAGTGTCGCCACCGCAGGAGCACAGTCTCACGCCCAGTCGCGACTGGAGCGAGCGCTACCAGCCGGTGAGCTATTCGATCGACCGCAGCCGCTCCGGTACGCGAGACGAATTCGTCGCCATGATGGGCCGGTGCAAAGCGGCGGGCGTCGACATCTATGTGGACGCGGTCATCAACCACATGACCAACTCCCCGAGTCCTGGCGTCGGCAGCAACGGAACCGCGTACACCAAGTACGAGTACCCGGGGCTGTACACGCGGGCCGACTTCCACACTCCCTGCGCGATAACGAACTACCTCGATGCCGCCAACGTGCAGGATTGCGAGTTGTTCTCGCTGCCCGATCTGAACACGGGCTTGGCGTCGGTGCGGCAGAAGATCGCCGGCTATCTGCTCATGCTGGCGCGCATCGGGGTGGCCGGTTTTCGCATCGATGCCGCGAAGCACATCCAGCAGGTCGAGCTCGATCAGATCATCGGGCTCGTAGACTCGACGCTCACGGCCGAGGGCCGCGCGATTCCGTACTGGTTTCTCGAGATCGCGAGCGGCTCAGGGGACGTGCTGAAGACGAATGACTTTTTCGGCGAGGCGTACCGCACGGGCGGGGCGTCCGACATCACGGAATTCACCTTCGCCGGCGTGGGCAACAAGTTCCGGCGTGTGAACGGGGAGTCACTCTCACAACTGAATCCGAATGGCGGCGCGGGCAATCAGTTCTCGGCCGCGGCGTGGGGCCTCATGCCGAGCGACAAGGCGGTGGTCTTCCTGCAGAATCACGACACGCAACACGAGTGCGGACTCGGCTATCGCGACGGACAGATTTTTCGCTTGGCGAACGTGTGGATGCTCGCGCAGCCGTACGGGTATCCCTCGGTGCTCTCGAGCTACGGATTCGTCTGCCCCTCGGGAGACTCCGTGGGGCCGCGCTCCGATGCTGCCGGTTGGACGCTTCCGGTGAGCTGCGCGCCAAGCCTGGAAACGGCGGGCGTCGGCGATTGGGTGTGCGAGCACCGCGACCCGTACATCCGCAACATGGTGCGCTTCCGCCGAACGGTCGCGGGCACGGAGGTCACGCAGTGGTGGGACAACGGCGCGAACGCCATCGCCTTTTCCCGCGGCAGCCGGGGATTCGTGGCGATCAATCGTGAGAGCACTACGGTGACGGTCACGGTGCCGACCGGACTCGCCCCAGGTACTTACTGCGATCTGCTCGGCGGCGGGAAGATCGGAGGCGCGTGCGCGGGCGCGAGCATCGTCGTCGGAGCGACGGGCAGCGTCTCACTGAATTTGTTGTCGAATGCGGCCATCGCGGTGGACGTCACGACCAAACTGTAGCCACGCGCGCTACGCCGACTCGACCCGCCCTGCCCCGATGAGCCGCAACGCCGTGAGCCCGGGCAAAAAGAAGTACGCGCCGCCGCGCGTGACGGCGAATTGCTCGAGCCCGCGACAGATGTGCGGTGGGCGCACCTCCATGACGTCACGGTCGTCGCGCGTGTGCTTCTCGATGCTGCCCTGAATCACCATGCGATCGTCGGCGTCGCGCGCGCCGGTGATCGGATCGCGATCGTTGCCCTGACGGAAATCGTTGCCGTAGTTCATCCACTCGCGCTGCACGAACTCGAACTGGCGCTCGATGCTGGCGTTGATCGCCATGAACACGACGCCGTGCTGGCTGGGATGCTCGTCGTCGAAGTGATCGAGCCGGGCAGCTTCGTCGAGCGGCGTGGTCTCGGGAATCCAGGTGCCGTACGGAACACCGCGGCGGACGATACGGCGCTGGTCGACGAGCACGCCGTGGAAGCCGAGCGAGTCGCGCGGGTTCGCGCGGCGAATGTGGGAGCCCATGGGGCAGCGCCCGCCCTCCTTGTCCTCGTTGTATCGGAAGTTTGTGAGCTCGGACTGCGGCACTTCAGGCAGCGGCGCACCCTCGGCCGGCGCGTCCGGCGCGGCGATGAGTGGCGTACCGTTGCGCCAGCGTCCCATCAGCTTCGCGGCGAGAAATTCCGGACCGCCGGCGAACTTCGCTCCCTCTCCTTGGATGAATGCGCGGAACTTGGCGACGTTCTGATGAAGCTTGCGATAGACCATGAACGAGCCGTTACGCGCGAGCCCGATCGGCAGCGGCGCGCGCGGCAGCTCGCCCGCCTCGTCGCGGTAGCCGAGCACGAACTCGCCCGCCGCGATCGGTACCCAGTCGTTCCTCTTCTCGTCCCACTTGCCGCGTCCGCGGATGCGCGGCCATCCGCTTCCCTCGATCTCCGGATCGCCGATGCCGTCCGTGTAGCCGAAGTGCTCCTTGCTGGTGAAGTCGCCGCCAGGCTTGGTCACCAGCGCCTGCGACTCCTGCACCTCGAGGAGCTCGACGCCGTTGGCGCGCGCGCACTCGAGCACGCGTGTCTGCAACCGCGTGAGCTCGTCGAGCGTGTTCGCTTGAACCGCGACCCACACGTGGACGCGGTCGGTGCGCCAGACCTGCTCCCAGTGCTCGGGATCGTTCGCGCCGCGATCGGCCAGCAGCTCGCGGGCGCGCGCGCGCATCCCTTGCGCGAAATCCTGCGGGAAGCTGTGCAGCGAATGCTCCGGCACCTCGAGCGCGGCGAGCCCTCGATACGTAAAGGCGACCGTCACCTCCGACGGCTTCGGCACCGGCTTGCCATCGACGAAAGGGGGCAGCGTGGCATCCGACACGAGCTCGGCCACGGCGGCGACGAAGGCGCGTCCGCGCGCGGCGTCATCGATGTGAAAGAAGCTGAAGCGCGCGTGCGGAAATCCGACCGGATAGAGGATGAAGCTCTGGATGTCCGGCAGGTCGAGCGTGATCGCGCGCTCGGACTGATCGACATGAAAGTGCTCGATGCAATCGAGAATCAACGTCCTCATAGCGTTCCCGGCCGGGGAGTGGGTGCGGTTGCGAGCGTAGAGACGAGATCGCGGAAGGCGCGCTGCAGCTCCGCCGGAGCACTTCTCTTCTCCTGATGCTCGGCTACGAAGACTGCCATCTTTTGCTGGGTGTCGAGCGCGCGCAGCACGTCGTCCAATGTGTACTTGGTGTACGCGCCGAAGAAGAAGCTCGTCTCGACCTGACAGCGCTTGATGTAGTTCGCGAAGGCGGCCGCGTTGCTGACGCCGGGAAAGGCGAGGCAGTGCGACCAGACGCGCGTGATGGCGTCGGGCATGCGCGTGCGCATCAGCTCGAGATAGTCGTCGAGCTCGCCGTCGAAGTTGCTCGTGAAGAGGAGATACTTGTACGCGAGCTGGTCGACGATGGCCGGTATCCCTTCGTACGGCAGCGTGTCGATCACGACCCAGCGCGCGAGGTGCGTCGTCGGGACGTCGGCGAAGGGACTCTCATAGAGCGAATCGAGCGCCAACAGCTCGCGCCGGATCGCCAGGTCGTGGGTGATCCCATCGGCGGTCATGCCGGGAGTGATCGGCGACATGACGGTGAGGCCGTACGCGCGGTCGGCTTTGTTGGCCATGTGACTCGCCTCTATGCGTGCGCCGCGACGGCGCGCTCCGGCGCCGGCGTCGCCGCGTACGATTGCCGTCCCGTCGTCGACAGGCAGTTCTGGATCTCGACGGTGAAGATCTGGTACGCCACAGCGAATTGCTCCGGCGTCATCTTCGCGCTGTCGCGCGCGAAGGCCTCGAGCTTCTCCTTGAGCAGCAGCGCGCCGCGCACATCGTTCGTGGACGCGCCCGGATAGGCCGAGTAGTAATAGTCGGTGTCGTACTGGCAATTGCGGATGTAATTCAGGAACGGTGTGATCGGCCGGGACTGCGGATACTTCACCGACCAGCGCCAGATATTGTCCATTCCGCCCGGCACCACCTGCGAGAAGGCGTCGATGTACTTCTCCCAATCGCCGTTGAAGTTGCTCTCGAACAGCAGATAGTCGTAATTGAGCCCCTCGGGTTTCTGGTCGGCGCCGACGAGCGGGAACTGCCCGCGCTTGATGATGACCCAGCGCGCGAAGTGGATGAAGGAGAGCTGCGTGAGGTCGATCTGCACCTGGCGGATCTTGCCCATTATTCCCCACTTCGGGAACGGAATCGGCAGCATGCTGAGGCGGATCATGAAGAAGACGAGGCGCAGGCCGTACGTCTTCATCGGATGCATCCGCGTGAAGGCGGTGAGAGCGTAGGCTTTTCCGCGGATGTTGGCCACGAGCGATTCTCGGAGGTAGGCGGGATGGCAGACCAACGCATTTTGCGCCGAACCGGGCGCGGTCGCTAGACTGTCGCGTGGCCGCGACTGCTTTTTGACGGATCCTCGCTTGCTCACGGCAATTTTCTGAGGGCATTGACATCCATGCCGGACGACCTGCGCAACGAAGTTCTGCTCGAGCGAATGACCTCGCCCGAAGTGCGTGCCGCGCTCGGCGCCGGACGGACGACGGCACTGATCGCCTGCGGCGCGATCGAGCAGCACGGTCCGCACTTGCCGCTGTTCGTCGACGCCGAACATGGCGAGCACATCGCGATCGAGGTCGCGCGCAGAACGGGGGACGCGCTCGTCGCCCCGACGATTCGGGTCGGCTGCTCCGAGCATCACCTCGCATTCCCGGGCACGATCTCCTATCAGATCGCCACGTTCGAGGCCGTCTGCCGCGACTATTGCACGAGCCTCGCGTGCCACGGCTTCCGGCGCATCTGCTTCATCCCCTCGCACGGCGGCAACTTCGCGCCTCTGGCCGCGATGCTGGGGAGACTACAGGACGCTGCGGGTCCCCAGACGCAGGTGCTCGCCTACACCGATCTCCAATCGCTGATTCGCCTATGGACCCGCGTCGTCGAGGAGGAGAGCGGACTCGGCGTGCGCGTCGGCGGACACGCCGACATCGCCGAGAGCTCCGTGATGCTGGTGCTCCATCCCGAGCTCGTCCGCGAAGATCTCGCCACGGCAGGCTTCACTGATCCCATGACGCCCGAGCTACTCGCGCGAATCTTCCGTGACGGATTCCGATCGGTCACCGAGAACGGCATCATCGGTGATGCGCGCGGCATGTCGGCACAGATCGGCAAGCGGTGCATCGAAGAGCTGATCATGATCCTCGTCGCCTACCTTCGAGCACAACCCGACCCGCCAACCCCGCCAAAACTTTCATGAATTCGACCACGCGCCTGCTCACCGCCGCTGCCGTACTGATGGGGGGTTCCATTCGTGCGGGCGCGCAGGAGCCGGCCGCGTGGCGCGATTCGCTTGTTTTTCACACCTTCTCGATTGCGGCGATCGATCCGCGCACGGGTGAAGTCGGCGTCGCGGTCACTACGCGCGTGCCGTGCGTTGGCAACGGAGTGCCGTGGGTGCGCGCGGGTGTCGGCGCTGTTGCGACGCAAGCCAATACTCGTACCGACTACGGCAACGAACTGCTCGACGCGCTCTCGAAAGGCGAATCGCCGAGTGATGCGCTCAAGCGACTACTCGCCTCGGACTCCGGCGCGGCGTCCCGTCAGGTCGGCGTGATCGACATGCGCGGACGCTCGGCGCAGCACACGGGCACGCAGCCGCAGCAGTGGGCGGGTCATCGCGCCGGACCCAACTACGTGACGCAGGGCAACGTGCTCGTCGGGCCGGAGGTCATCGAAGCGGTCGCGAAATCATTCGAGGCGAGCGAGGGACAACCGCGTCATCTGGCCGACCGTCTCATCGATGCCATCGCCGCCGGCCACCGGCTCGGCGGCGATCAGCGGCACGGACTGCGCCAGTCTGCCGCCGTCATCGTGGCCGACAAGCGGCCCGGCCGCTCGCGCCGGACCGATGGCGTGACGGCGAACATCTCAGTGTGCGAGAACCCCGACCCCGTCGCCGAAATGCGGCGCATCTACGACGCGATCTCGCAGACGCTCGGGTACCGCACGCTCCAGCAATTCAGCGGCGGCGACGTGTGGCAGCTCAAGGTGATGCTCCAGGCGCTCGGACTCTTTCACGCCAACGAGCCCGCGCTCGATGCGCGGGCGGTGGGCGCAAACAGTTACACGTCCGACGTCATCGCGGCGGTCGATGCGTTTCGTGTCGCCGAAAAACTCGGCGGACCAAATGTCGGATCGCCGTCCGGGCTCGTGGATCCGGAGACGGTCTCGCATTTGTGGCGGGCGCTGGAGAAAGCGGGGAAGGCGGCTGAGGTGAGGCAACTTCTGTTGGATGTCACGGCGGTTCGGCGATAGAGATTGAATTCGCGAAACGCGCCGCGCCGCGTAGACGTGCGGCGTGACGCGACCGTGAGGCCTGCGGTCGTACACGCGTGACTCTCCCGCCGCGCGCTCGTCGAATTCGCAGAGCACGGCGCCCCTTCTCCATGTACGCGGTCCCCTCCTCGAGGGGCCGCGTTCTCGTTTCGTCTTCATATAAGTTCCGTTGATGCCTGGCACGAAAACCCAGCTCGAGGTTCACAAGTTCGGCGGCGCCGCTCTCGCCGACGCCGAAGCGATCCGGCACGCCGCGCGCATCATCACCACTCATCGCGCGGGCCCCGTCGTCATCGTCGCGTCGGCGATGTTCGGCGTCACCGACAGCCTGATCGAGCTCGCCACACTCGCCGCCTGCGGCGAGCGCGACACGGTCAAGTCGATGATCGCGCGGCTTCGCGACCGCCACCTCGGCGCCGCCGCGGTGCTCGAGCTCGCCGATTCCGCGGCGGTCACTCGCGCGATCACCGCCCACTTCGATGAGCTCGCGAACTGCTGCGAGGCACTGTCGAACGCGGGCGCCTGCTCACCCGCCGCGCGCGACTCCATCATCGCGCGCGGTGAGCTTCTCGCCGCGCACCTTCTGGCGGGCGCGCTGGGCGGTGGCGGCATCAGCGCGAGATTCGTACAGCCGGGCCGCGTGATCATGACCGACGGCCGCGCCGGCAACGCCGCACCCGATCTGGCGCGCACGACGGTCGCCGCGGAAGAACATCTCGCTCCGCTCTTACAGAGGGGGGTGATCCCGGTGGTCCCCGGCTTCGTTGGCGCCGCGCCCGACGGCACCGTCGTCACGCTCGGCCGCGGCGGATCGGATCTCACCGCGACTGTGCTCGCGCGCGTGCTCCGCGCCCGGCAAATCGTGCTCTGGAAGGACGTGGCCGGCCTGCTCACCGCCGACCCGCGCGTGGTGCCGACGGCGCGGCTCATCCCGCGGATGCACTATCGCGAAGCGAGCGAATTGGCGTACTACGGCGCGAAGGTGCTGCATCCGCGCGCGCTCATCGTGCTCGGCGAAGGTGCGCTGTTGCACATTCGGCCACTCGCCGATCCCGCCGCGCCGGGCACGCTCATCTCCGGCCGGCGCGCGCCGAGTGATGAGAAGCTGCATCCGGTGAAGGCGTTGGCGGCGATTCGCGAGCAGGCCGTCGTACAGATCACCGGTAACGGGATGGCTGGCGTGCCCGGCATCGCCGCGCGCGCCTTCGGCGCGCTCGAGCGCGCGGCCATCTCCGTCTCGCTCATCTCGCAGGCGTCGTCCGAACACTCGATCTGTCTCGTCATCTCCGGAGGCGACGCGACGGTGGCGGCGCAGGCGCTGAGCGACGCCTTCGCCGGCGAGATCGAGCGCGGCGACATCGATGCGGTGGAGGTGCAGACGGACGCCGTGACGATCGCCGTCGTCGGCCTCGGGATGGCGGGCACGCCCGGTATCTCCGGCCGTCTCTTCGGCGCGCTCGGCGACGCGAAGATCAACATCATCGCCATCGCGCAGGGCGCGTCGGAGCTCAACATCTCCTTCGTCGTCAACGAGCGCGATTCGGTCCGCGCCCAGCGGGCCGTCCACGCGGCGTTCCGGCTCGACAAGATCGGCGGCGGAGCCGCGGAGCGTGCCGCGCACGCCGATGTCGCCGTACTGGGCTACGGCAAGATCGGCCGCGAGCTGGTGGCGCAGCTGGCGCGAGTGAGCGAAGCGCACGGCGTGCGCGTCGTCGCCGTGATCGATCGCAGCGGCTATGTCTTCGATCCGCGCGGGCTCTCGTCGCGCAAGCTCGCGGCGCTGGCGAAGCACAAGACCGACGGGCGCGCCCTCGCCGCCGCGCCCGGCGGCGTGAAAGCGGGCGCCGCCGAAGCGCTCACCGAGATCGCGAGCCATGCCTTGTCGCGCCCCATCCTGGTCGACGCGACCGCCGACGACACCGGCGCGGTGCTGCAAGCAGCGATCGTGAGTGGGATGGATCTCGTGCTCGCCAACAAGCGCCCGCTCGCCGACGCGCCGCGCAAGACGAGCGATCTCGCGCGATCCGCGGCAAAGCACGGTCGCCGAGTGCTGCACGAGGC
Organism: Gemmatimonadota bacterium; assembly: GCA_030948535.1. Lineage (GTDB taxonomy): Bacteria > Gemmatimonadota > Gemmatimonadetes > Gemmatimonadales > Gemmatimonadaceae > JALZAE01. The sequence goes on from JALZAE010000222.1 coordinate 21,750, forward strand.
CACCGTCGGCGCTGGTCTGCCGATCATCGATACGGTCAACAAGCTGCTCGAGTCCGGCGACCGCGTGCTGCGCATCGAAGGATGTCCCTCCGGCACGCTCGGCTATCTCTTTGGCGAGCTCGGTCGCGGCACTCCTTTCTCGACCGCGTTGCGCGCCGCAATGTCGCTCGGCTATACCGAGCCCGATCCGCGCGAGGATCTCTCGGGGAACGACGTCGCGCGCAAAGGACTCATCCTCGGCCGATTGCTCGGCTTCGATGGCGATCTCGACGATGTCGATGTCGAGTCGCTGGTGCCGGAGTCGCACCGCGCGCTTCCGCTCGACGAGTTCCTCGCGCGGTTGGGAGAGGTCGACGATCTGTGGATGAAGCGCGTTGCGCAGGCGCGCGAGCGCGGAACAGTGCTCCGCTACCGCGCGACCGTTACCAAGCAGCGCGTGCGCGTCGGCGTGGTGGCTGTGGCGACGGCGAGCGCCCTCGGAGCGCTCACCGGTACGGACAACCAGTTCGCCTTCACCACCAAGCGCTACAAGTCGAATCCACTCGTGATCACCGGCGCGGGCGCCGGTGCCGGCGTCACGGCGGCGGGCGTGTTGAACGACGTGCTGAAGCTGGCGGGCGCGCGTTGACGAGCCGCGTCATCTGCGAGTCGTGCGGCGCGGAGAGCGAGCTGTTCGGCATGCGCATGGAATGCACGAAATGCGGTGGTCTCCTCGCGGCCGAGATGACGCCGCCGGATGAGAGAGGTGTCGCGCTTCGCGCCCGATTCGATGCGCGCGTGTCGCTCACGAACGTACTCGGCGCACCCGCCACGCACCGCTCGGGCGTGTGGCGCTTCCACGAGCTCGTGCTGCCGGACGTGCCGGCCAACAACATTGTGTCGCAGCCTGAGGGAAACACACCGCTCATCGCGCGCGCCGCCGTTGCGACGTGGAGTGGCGTCGACGGGCTGCTACTCAAGCACGAAGGTCACAACCCGACCGGCTCGTTCAAGGATCGCGGGATGACCGTCGCGCTCACCCACGCCCGCGAGTCGGGCGCGAGCGCGGCCGCGTGCGCGTCCACGGGCAATACATCCGCATCGCTGGCCGCGTACGCATCGCTCGCCGGGATTCCGGCGTTGGTGCTCGTCCCCGCCGGCAAGGTCGCGTTGGGCAAGCTCGCGCAGACCATCGCGTACGGCGCGCGCACGCTGCTCGTTCGTGGCGACTTCGATGATTGTCTTCGATTGGCGCGCGCGGCATCGGAGCAGCTCGGCGTCTATCTCGCCAACTCGATCAATCCGTGGCGCATTGCCGGACAGAAGACGATCGTGCTCGAGATGCTCCAGCAGCTCGGTTGGAGCGCACCGGATTGGATCGTCGTCCCAGCCGGCAATCTCGGCAACACCTCGGCGTTCGGCGCGGCGCTGCGCGATGCCATGGCGCTCGGCCTGATCGACAAGATGCCGAGGATCGCGGCGATCCAAGCCGCCGGCGCCGCGCCCTTCGCCGCCAGCTTCGACAAGGCATTCGCCGAGCGCGTGTCCGTGCGCGCGGAGACCATCGCGACGGCGATTCGCATCGGCGACCCCGCCTCATTCGACCGCGCCGTGCGGGCGATTCGCGAGAGCGACGGAGTGGTGATCACCGTGAGCGACGCCGAGATTCTCGAGGCGAAGGCGGTGGTCGATGCGGCGGGAGTTGGATGCGAGCCCGCGAGCGCGGCGAGCGTCGCCGGTGCGTGGAAGCTGGCGGCGGCGGGCGTGATTGCGCGGAATGCGCGCGTCGTCGCGGTGCTGACCGGACATCTGCTGAAGGATCCCGGCATTCTGATCGACTACCACACCAGGCGCGACGAGCTGCCGCCCGGTGCGAATCCGCCGATCGAGATCGACGCGACGCTCGCCGACGTCGAGCGTGTGATGCGGTCCGCGCGATGAGAAAAGCCGAGGTCCGCGTGCCGGCCAGCGCCGCCAACATCGGCGCGGGCTACGATTGCATCGGCATCGCGGTCGATCGGTGGCTCACGGCCAGCGTGCGCGCGCTCGATGCGGCCGACGATGCACGCGCCACGAAGTCGATCCTCATCCGGCGCTCCGGGCTACTCGCCGGGCTCGACGCCGCGCCGCGCCACGATCTACTCCACATCGGATTCGCCGCCGCATGCGCGGCGCGAGGCCATGCGTTGCCACGGCAGCTCGAGTTCGACGTCACCTCCGAGATCCCCGTCGCACGAGGACTCGGCTCCTCCTCGGCGGCGCTCATCGCGGGCGCGTCACTCGCGAACACCATCTTCGCGCTCGGCTTCGACCGCACGGAGCTGGCGATGATGTGCAGCGCGATCGAAGGACACCCCGACAATGTCGCGCCCGCCATCTTCGGCGGCGCCGTGCTCGGGGCGCCGCTCGCCCCGGGCCGGTGGTCGTTTGCCGAGTTGCCGGTCCACACCGATCTCGCCTTCATCTTCGCGGTGCCGGAATTTCCGATCATGACCGCCGAAGCGCGTGCCGTGTTGCCGGCTAAGCTCCCGCACGCCGTCGCGGTCGCGGCGGCCGCGAAGAGCGCCGCGCTCGTCCACGGTCTCGCGACCGCGAACGCCGAGCTATTGTCCGCCGCGCTCGACGACGTGCTGCATGTGCCTTTCCGCAAGAGGCTGATCGCGGGCTACGATGACGTCGCCGCCGCGGCCTGTGCCGTTGGCGCGTTCGGCGTGACGCTCAGCGGATCGGGCTCGACGCTGATGGCGATCGCTCCGCGCGGCGCTGCCGAGCGCGTGTGCGATGCGATGCGGGCGGCGTGGATGACGCGGGGCGTCGAGAGCGACGCGTTTGTTGCGGGGGTCGTCTCGAGCGGGGTCCTCTAATACCCGCGACCCCTGCCACAACGGTTCTTCAACGCGGAGCGACAGCCGAGCATCGTTGCACTCCGTGCTGTCTACGCGCGCCGAAGCAGATCCGGGATGATCGGGCAATTCCGTCTGATCCGCACAACCCTTCGTGGGCGATGCTCGTCCGGGCTTGCGAATGCTCGTCTACGCTTCGGTCGATGGGTCGTGCGAAGACGACGTGTCCGCCGAGTGCCCCGCCGAGTGATCCGCCGAGTGATCGGCCGGCATCGCCTCGATGTGATGCGCGTCGACTTGGGGCCCTTCGGCAAGCGCGAGCGTGTCGTGCCATTCCGACGGTTGATACTCTTCCGGATGCTGTGCCGGATGCGGATGCATGTCTTCCGGCGTCGCTTCGATCGGCGTGTTGATCGGCGCGGGGCCCTTGTCGTCCGAATCTTCCCAGATGATGACGTGCTCGATGAGCGGAGCGAAAAAGTGGCCGGGCTCTTCCATCGCGGGATTGTCGGGCATGGTCTCTCCAGGTTGGCCTTCCACTAAGTAAGCGGAAAGCGGCACGCCTGGGGATCAGGGAAGTAGCTGATAGCCCGCGGCCGCGATCTCGCCCATCGCCTGCCCCGCAATTCTGGTCACCGCGTCCTGCTCGAGCGGCACCGCGACGTTGTTGACGTAGATCGACAGCGCGTAACGACGCCCGCTCGCCGTGGTGACATAGCCGGCCAACCCCTTCGCCGTGACGAGCACCTTGCGGTTCAGCGCATCGTAGCGCGTGAGCGTGCCTGTCTTTGCATGCACGTGTCCCGCCGCGGGCGACCCGGTTTGAATGTTGAACAACGTGCCATCCTTGCCGAGAATCGGCAGCGCACGGTCGAACGCATCGGCGTACGGCTGCTTCGCCTGATACGCCAGATAGTGCACCATGAAGTCGGGCGAGTACGCCGCGTCGCCGCCGGCGCCGTCGCTCTGCTGCGCGCCGCCGAGGTCGAGGCCGGCGCTAGAGAGAAACTCGCGCTCGAGATCGAAGCCGGTCTTACTCGTGTCGCCCTTCGCCAGAACACCCTTCACGATGAATGGGAAAGTGCTCGCGTGCAGGTTCTGACTCACCTTGAGCGTGACCTTCGCCTCCTCCGTCAGCGGCGGCGAGACGTGCTCCGCGATGAGATGTCCGGCCGTATACGACATCGTCGAACTCTTGAAGTCGCGCTGCGCCTTGGCCGGGGGAAGTGCCGCGGTCACGCCGGCGTCACGGAGCGCTTGGACCAGCGCGATCTGTGCGAAGCGGCTCGGCTCCGGCACCGCGTAGCTGAAGAGGATCGCTGGAGTGCCCAAGGGGAACGCACCACCGATCGTCACCGTGTGTACGCCGGCTGAGTCCGTATTGTCTTTCGACCAAGTGATGCTCGGGCGAGTGCCGGCCGCCGCGGTAGTGGACTTGTTGACAAAGCGAACGTACGACGTGGCGGGCGAGATCTGCACCGTGGTCGCCGCACCCGGCTGCGCGCCCGGCCCGATCATCAGATCCACGAGATTGTCGTTGACGATCACCGGTGAGATGACGACGCCGGTCCCCAGCTCGCGCTCCCCCTCGTGGAACATCGAGATGTCGATCAGCACCCGTCCGGAAATGCGCTTGACGCCTTTGGCCGCTATCTGCGTTGCGAGCTTGCGGAGGACGGTGAGCGGATCGCCCGGCACGGCCCGCGTGTCCGGATTCGCATCGTACGCGTGGTCTTCATTCTCGAAGGCGAGTAGGTCGCCTGGCTGGATTCGCTGCGAGAGATTGGGATCGCCGCTGGCGAGGAGCACGAGATCGCCCTGGAGGGTGCCGCCCGAGATGGGACCGGTCGCGTATACGCGCGTGTGAAAGCGGTAGTCGGGGCCGAGCAGCTTGAGCGCCGTCCCCATGGTGAGCGTCTTGGTGGTCGACGCCGCCTGGAAGAGCTTGTTCGCGTTGTAGGCGAACGTCATCCGCTGATCGTCGAGCGAGTAGAAGGCGACGCCGAAGACGGCGTGGGCGAACTCCGGACGGTCCATCACCGTGCGGATGCGCTGCATGAGCGCGCCGGAATCGGCGGCGGGAGCGCTCGACTGTGCGGGTACGGCGGCCGCGCCGGCGAGGGTGATGCCCGCGAAGAGCAGGAGATTCGAGCCGGTGCGGCGAGCGCGCACGGTGGTGGCCGTGCGAGTGATGGCGGTCATACAAAACCCCGGCTGCGCACGTGCGCGGACGAAAGTGGTGTTCGGAAATGGTATTCCATCATGGGTGCGATATTCGGATTCGACATCCTTCACGGCCAATTGTCAATTGGCTATGAATTTCCGTCGTGTCGTCACCGCGGCGTCTTGCGCGCGAATCACTGGCTGCGCATTGTGTCGGCGAGAACACCCGAGCGACGCGATCGCGCGTCGTTCATCACCCGGCGCCACGCGACCACCGATCGCGCTAGTCCGGACGATCGCACTCGGGAAGCGACGGACTAGCAGTGCACGGCATGTCGTGTGGCTCCGACAATTCGCCCGCCGGCGATTGGGGAGACACTTGATGATGACCGTACGTTCCGTTCTCGGCGCTGCGCCGAGCGATCATCCGCACGGCGACAGCCGGCATGGTCGCATTCGCCCGATGTTACATGGAATCCGAACGACCGCGCTCGCGCTCGCGCTGGCCGTGACTCCCGCGTTAGCGCGCGCGCAAGATGCGGGGACGATCGCCGGCACCGTGGTCGTCGAAAGCACGCAGCGTCCGCTGCAAGGCGCGCAGGTTACAGTCGTCGGCCAGGCCGGCAAGGGCGCCGTCAGCGACGCCGCCGGCCGCTTTCGCATTACCGGTGTGACCGGCACACAAGTTACGGTCAACGCCCGCCTCATCGGCTATCGCGCAAACTCGCAGCCGGTCCGCGTTGGCGCGACGGACGTGAGGTTCCTGCTCTCCGAGAGTCCGCTCAACCTCGATCAGGTGGTGGTGACGGGCACCGCGGGCGGCGAGCAGCGGCGCGCCATCGGCAACTCGATCGCACAGGTCGATGTAGCCGACGTGCAGGCGACCGCGCCGGCGCCGTCGGTGCAGGATCTCATCAACGGCCGCGCCCCCGGCGTCGTCGTGATGCCCGGCACCGGCATGGTCGGCGCGGGCTCGAAGATTCGCATCCGCGGCTTGTCGACCTTTTCACTCTCCGGCGATCCGCTGCTCTACGTCGACGGCGTGCGCGTCAACAATGAGACCGGCAGCGGGCTCGCGGTGCAGGCCTTCGGCTCGGGCGTCATCTCGCGTCTGAACGACTTCGATCCCGATGAGATCGAGAACATCGAGATCCTGAAGGGCTCCGCCGCGGCGACGCTTTACGGCACCGAGGCGGCGCGCGGCGTGATCAACATCATCACCAAGAAGGGCGCGGTCGGCGCGACGCGCTACGACTTCACGGTCCGCGGCGGCAACAACTGGTTCATGAACCCCGAAGGGCGCATCCCGACGAACTACTGGATAAACCCCACCACGCACCAGATCGAAGGCGTCAACGTCATCGCGACGGAGAACGCGCGTGGCACGCCGGTGTTCCGCACCGGCATGCTGCAGAGTGCGGCCGCCAACGTCAGCGGCGGCGCGGGCGCGTTCCGCTACTACGCGAGCGGCGAGGTCGGCCGCGATCAGGGCGCCGAGCCGAACAACGAGCGCCGTCACACCAGCGGGCGGACGAATCTCTCGATCACGCCAAGCGAGAAGTTCGATCTGCAGGCGAGCGCCGGCTACACGCAGAGCCGCACGACCGAGAGCTGCGAAGCGGGCTGCGGCGGCGCGATGTGGGGCTCGCTCTTCTCCAATCCCGCCAACCTGGCGCAGAACTGCAACACCGTCGCCGACTCGACGTGCGGATGGGCGCGCGGATTCAACGACTGGCCACCAGAGGTCTACCGGGACTTCACCGACTGGCAGGATATCAATCGGTTCACGGGCAGCATCACGACGACCTACAAGCCCTTCACCTGGTGGACGAATCGCTTCGCGATCGGCTCCGACTTCACGCAGGAGAAGAATCAGGAATACCTCCCCTTCCTGCAGAGCGACACCGCGATCTTCTTCTGGGGCAGCTCCGCCGACGGCTACAAGTACCAAAATCGCCGCGACATCGTGTACAACACCTACGACTACACGAGCACGGCGCGCTTCGAATTCAGACAGAACTACAGCTCGGCGACGTCCGTCGGCTTCCAGTACTACACCAAAGCCGTCTCGAGCATCACCGCCGAAGGCGATCACTTCCCCGCCCCCGGCCTCGAGACCGTATCGGCGGCAGCGCAGAAAGTCGTCACGGCGGACGACTACTTCAACAACAACACGCTCGGCTACTATTTGCAGGAGCTCGTCGGCTGGCGCGACCGGCTCTTCCTCACCGGCGCCGTGCGCGTCGACAACAACAGCTCCTTCGGCAAGGACATCAAGTGGGTCACCTATCCCAAGGCGAGCCTGTCGTGGGTGGTGAGCGAGGAGCCGTTCTTCCGCGACCGCGCGCCGAGATGGCTTGGCAGCTTCAGACTGCGCGCGGCCTACGGGCAGTCCGGCCAGCAGCCGGGCGTGTTCACCGCGCTTCGCACGCTGTCGCCGGTAGCCGGCCCGAACGGAAGCGCCGCGCTCACACCACGCGCGGTCGGCAACCCGAGCCTCAAGCCCGAGCGCGTTGGCGAAACCGAAGTCGGATTGGAGACGACGCTGTTCAGCGATCGCTTGAGCGTCGACCTCGGCTATTACCACAGCAAGACGCGCGACGCGATTCTGCAGCGAGGCGTCGCGCCGTCGAGCGGATTCGGGCTCAACGCCCAGTTCGTCAACGCCGGGGAGATTCTCAACCAGGGCATCGAGGCGCTCTTCAAGGCCCAGCTGATCAATCGGAAGACGTACGGCTGGGACATGAACCTGAACTTGGCCACCAATTCCGGCAAAGTGCTGCACCTGAACGGCACGGACACCACGATCGATCTCGGCAGCCTCTCGCACCGGGTCGGATACGCCCCGTTTTCGTTCTTCTCATATCACGTGTTGAGCGCGACGTACGACCCGACCACAAAGCGCGCGATCAATCCCATCTGCGATAACGGCATCGGCGGCTCGACGCCGTGCTTCAAGTCGACCGGCGCGATCAACGCGCCAAAAGTCTACCTCGGCCGCAGCATTCCAGGGCTCGAGGGATCGTGGAGCACCACCATTCGCATGTTCGAGCGGCTTCGGCTGTACGGCATGATCGACTTCAAGTCGGGCTACAAGCGGTTGGACAACAATCTCCGCATCCGCTGCCAGATCTTCCTCACCTGCCTGGACAACTTGCAGCCCGACAAGGTCGACCCGCGGGTTCTCGCGCAGGAGCAGAGCTCCGTACTACGCGACTTCGTGATCAACGATTCGAAATTCGCGAAGCTGCGCGAGCTGTCGCTCGCCTATGACGCGCCGGATCGCTTCGCCCGTCGCTTTGGCGCACGCTCGGTGTCGCTCAGCGTCGCCGCGCGCAACCTGCACACCTGGACGTCCTACACCGGCCTCGATCCGGAGAGCCAGTTCCTCGGCGGCTCGCCGAACTCGGTCGATCAGGCCGAACTGCCGCAGCTGGCGTCGTACGTGTTCACCATACGGCTCGGATACTAGACCCCCGGCTCCTCATTGAATTTCAAACCCGAATCGGATCGATATCATACGATGACTTCATACTCTTTCTCCAAGAGCGGATGGCGGTGGATGCCGCTCGCCGTCACGATCGTGTCGACGCTCGCGGTCCTCACCGCGTGCAACACCAGTCGCTTGCTCGATGTCACGGCGCCGAGCCAGGTGCCGGTCGAGCTATTCGACAAGCCCTCCAACGCGCCGTTGATGGTGAACAGCGCCGTGGGCGACTTCAATTGCGCGTTCGGCGCGTTTGTCGTCGTCGAAGGACTCATCTCCGATGAGCTCGCCGACGCGCAGCTCGGCGCGGCGGCGTGGCCGTACGATCGCCGCGATTTCAACATCCAGACGAACGGCATCTACGGCACCAATGGATGTGACAACAATCAGAATCCCGGCGTCTACGTGCCGCTGTCGACGTCGCGCTTCACCGCCGACACCGCCCTGGGGAAGTTGATGTCGTGGACCGATGCGCAGGTGCCGAACCGCCAAACGCTCATCGCCACGGCCGCCACCTATGCCGGATTCAGCTATGCGCTGCTCGGCATGGCCATGTGCGAAGCGGCGTTCAACCTGGGTCCGCAGGTGAATCAGCAGGCGATATTCGCGCTCGCGGAAACGAGGTTCACGACCGCGATCACCGCGGCGACGGCGGCGGGCGCAAGCGCGAGTGATTTCTTGAATGCCGCGCGCGTCGGTCGGGCCAGGGTTCGCTTGTTCCAGGGGAACAAGACCGGTGCGGCGGCCGACGCGGCGCTGGTTCCCGCGGGTTTCGTCCTGAACGCTGCCGCGGGATCGAATGACAACCGCAGCTTCGACCGCGTGTTCCAGGTCATCACGCAGAACGGTTTCTACACCGTGCAGGCCGAGTCGCGCGCGCTGACCACGGGCGGGGTGATCGATCCGCGTTCGAAGGTGAACGCGTCGACCACGCGACCGGCCGATGCGAAGTCGGCGATCTTCTCGCCGGCGCGCTACACGTCGCAGGCGACGCCGCTGCCCATCGCGACGTACGACGAGGCGCAGCTCATTCTCGCCGAAGCGCAGGGCGGAGCGGCCGCGGTCACGATCATCAACGCGACGCGCGCCCGGTATGGACTACCGTTGTACACC
>JALZAE010000233.1 GCA_030948535.1 Gemmatimonadota bacterium
GATCGCCCCCGAGGCCGTCGAAGAAGCGCTGCAATCCGATATCGATCGATGCATTGCGCGCGCCACCGATTCCCTGCTTGCGCAGCAGCGTTCCGATGGCCACTGGGTCTTCGAGCTCGAAGCCGACGCGACGATTCCCGCCGAATACGTTCTCCTGACGCATTACCTCGGGGAGCCCGAGCCGACGCTGGAACGTAAGATCGCTTCGTACTTGCAGCGAGTCCGCCTTCCGGGCGGCGGTTGGCCGCTGCATCACGCGGGCGTATTCAACGTGAGCGCGAGCGTCAAGGCCTACTTCGCGTTGAAGGCAATCGGCGACTCTCCGTCGGCGCCGCACATGACCGAGGCGCGCGACGCGATCCTCGCCCATGGCGGCGCGGAGTCCGTGAACGTGTTCACGCGGATATTGCTTGCACTCTTCGGTGTCGTGTCGTGGTCTGCGGTGCCCGTCACGCCCGTGGAAATCATGTTCCTTCCGCGTCGCTTTCCGATCAATCTCTCGCGCATTTCGTATTGGGGACGCACGGTGCTCGTCCCGCTCTTGGTCCTGCAGGCGTTGAAGCCGCTGGCGCGCAATCCGCGAAGAGTCCGGATCGACGAGCTCTTCCTGCGCGAACCGCAAGAGGTCGGGCGGCCGAGCCGCGCTCGGCATCAGTCGCGAGTCTGGTTCGGCTTGTTCGCGACGATCGACACCGTGCTGCGGCTTGTCGAGCCGGCTTTCCCTTGGGCGATTCGGCGCCGTGCGATCGACAGGGCGGTCGCCTTCGTGCGCGAGCGCCTGAACGGCGACTCCGGCCTGGGTGCGATCTTTCCGGCCATGGCGAACACGGTCATGATGTTCGACGCGCTCGGGTATGCGCACGATCATCCCGACTTCGTCACCGCCCGCAAGGCGATCGATCGGCTGCTCGTGGTGGAACGCGAAGAGGCGTATTGCCAGCCTTGCGTATCGCCGGTGTGGGACACGGCACTGGTGTGTCATACCTTGCTGGAGGTCGACAACCCGGCCGCGTTCGAAAGCGCGGAGCAGGGATTGCGCTGGCTGAAGTCTCGTCAGGTGCTCGACGTTCACGGCGACTGGGCGCTGCAGCGGCCGCGCGTGCGACCTGGCGGCTGGGCCTTCCAATACGAAAACTCACATTACCCGGATCTCGACGATACCGCGGCGGTCGTGCTTGCCATGCACAGGCTTGCGTACCTCGAGGGCGACCCGACCAATGCCTTCGACGAAGCGATCGAGCGAGGCAGTGAGTGGGTCGTGGGGCTGCAAAGCAAGAACGGCGGATGGGGCGCCTTCGATGCCGACAACACGCTGGAGTATCTCAACAATATTCCGTTCGCCGATCACGGCGCTCTGCTCGACCCGCCAACCGCGGACGTGACCGCGCGTTGCGTCGGCATGCTCGCGCAGCTCGCCCGAGCGAGCGACAAGCGAGCGCTCGAGCGTGGATTGCAGTTTCTGCGCAACCAGCAACGTGAAGACGGCAGTTGGTATGGACGATGGGGAATGAATTACATCTATGGCACCTGGTCGGCGCTGTGTGCCCTGCATGCTGCCAAGGTCAGCGTGCAGGCACGTGAGTCGAGGCGCGCGGTGCGCTGGCTGCTGTCGATCCAGAACAGCGATGGCGGCTGGGGTGAGGAGGGCAGCAGTTACGAGTTGGATGCTGGCAGCCACAAGCCCGCGCCCAGCACGGCCTCGCAAACCGCGTGGGCAATCCTCGGGCTGATCGCTGCCGGTGAAGTCGCCAGTGCCGCAGTCGAGCGCGGAGTCGCGTATCTGATCGACACCCAGCAGCCCGACGGTTTCTGGACGGAGTCCCACTTCACAGCGACCGGCTTTCCGCGCGTCTTCTATTTGCGTTACCACGGATACCCGAAATTCTTTCCACTGTGGGCGCTGGCGCGTTACCGCAAGCTCACGCAGTCGCCGGGCGTCGACCAGCGCTTCGGGTTGTAAGTCGGGCCTTGAATTCGGATGAGAAGTGGGCTGAGAAGTGGGC
>JALZAE010000577.1 GCA_030948535.1 Gemmatimonadota bacterium
CCTTTCGTCCAGTGAAGTAGCGCGCAGGCGTGGCCGCGACGCCTTTCTCCTTCACGATCGATGCGACCGCCGGCGCTGCGCGCGCCGGCGTTTTTACGACTCCCCACGGGCCCGTCGACACGCCGGCGTTCATGGCGGTCGGCACGCTGGCAACCGTGAAGACGCTCGACCCACGCGACCTGCGCGAGGCGGGGTGTCAGATGATTCTCGCCAACGCATACCATCTGCATCTGCGTCCCGGCGACGACCTCGTGCGCGACATGGGCGGGCTTCACCGCTTCATGGCGTGGGATGGCCCGACGCTCACCGACTCGGGCGGCTTTCAGGTCTTCTCGCTCGAGACATTGCGCACGGTGAGCGAGGATGGCGTCGAGTTTCGCAGCCACATCGATGGCTCGAGCCGCCACTTCACGCCGGAGAGCGTGATCGGCATCGAGCGCAACATTGGTGCGGACGTCATCATGCAGTTCGACCACGTCATCCCCGGTCAGTCCGATCACGCGACGGCGAAGGACGCCAGCGAGCGAAGTCTCCGATGGCTCGCCCGCTGTCGTGCCGCTTTCGCCGACAGCTCGGCGCCCCTCGTCGATGCGCGACGGCCCCCACAAGCGCTCTTCCCGATCGTGCAGGGCGGCGTTCACGCCGAGCTCCGCCGCGATGCGGCCCGGGCGATTCGCACGATGGACGACTGGCCCGGCATCGCGATCGGCGGATTGTCGGTCGGCGAAGCGAAGCCGGAGATGTACGGCGTGCTCGAAGTGCTCGAGCCGGAGCTGCCGCGCGACCGGCCGCGCTATTTGATGGGCGTCGGCTTTCCCGAGGATCTCATCGAAGGCGTGCGCCGGGGCGTCGACCTGTTCGACTGCGTCGCGCCGACGCGCATGGGACGGAACGGCGCCGCACTGACGAGCGAAGGGCGCATCAACGTGCGCAACGCTTCTTGGCGCGCCGACGCCGGCCCGGTGGACGCGCGCTGCGACTGCTCGACGTGCACGCGCTTCAGCCGCGCCTACATCCGTCACCTCTTCCGGAGCGACGAGGTGCTGGGACTGCGCCTTCTCTCCCTGCACAATGTACATTTCCTCGTCCGTCTCATGGCCGACGCCCGCCGGGCGCTGCGCGATGGCACGTTCGACGGATGGAGCCGAGATTGGCTCGTTCGCTATCACTCCCGCTCCACGGTCCCGACATGACGCTCCCCACTCCGCTCTCGCTGATGTCGCTCATGGCTTCGCCCGGCAACGGCATCACCGGGCAGCTGTTCATGTTCGCGATGATCATCGCGATCTTCTACTTCATCCTCTTCGCGCCGCAGCAGAAACAACGGAAGCAGCACGAAGAAGCGCTGCGTAATCTCAAGAAGGGTGACGAGGTCGTCACCGCCGGCGGAGTCATTGGCGAGGTGCTGCACATCGCGGTCAAGGATGCGTCGGCGAAGGACAAGGAAGGCAATCCGGTGCGTACCATGGAAGATCGTGTGACGATCAAGAGCGCCGAGTCGCGGATGATCGTCGAGCGCGGCCGCATCTCGCGCATCGCCGGCAAGAGCGGGTCGGAGACCTCGGCGGCGTGAGCGGAATCGCGCGATGAGCCTGCTCGATATCTACGTCCTCGGCGCTCCGGTCTTACGCCAGGTGACGACGCCGGTGAGCCGCTTGACCGACGAGCTGCGGTCGTTGATCGCCGACATGTTCGACACGATGTACGCCGCCAGCGGCATTGGGCTCGCCGCGCCGCAGGTGGGGCGCACCGAGCGCATCTGCGTCGTCGATGTCGACGGCGCCAAATTCGCGCTGATCAATCCCGAGATCGTCGCGCGCGAAGGATCCGAGAAGGGTGAAGAGGGATGTCTCTCGATCCCCGAGGTCTACGGCGACGTCGAGCGCTCGGCGCGCGTGGTGTGCCGCGCGCTCGATGAGAATGGCCAGGAGATCGAGATCGAGGCGACCGAGCTGCTCGCGCGCTGCATTCAACACGAGATCGATCATCTGCACGGCAAGTTGTTCATCGACTATCTGAGCTTGCTGAAGCGGCGCGCGGCGATGGCGAAGTGGGAGAAGGTGCGGGGCGACGACATGTCGCTCACGCGCAAGGTGGATAAGATCGCGCCGGAGACGGCGGCACGGCATCACACGCGCGACGACGAGATGTAGCGCGATCTCCAACCTGAGGTCCCGATAGCGTGCGCGTGCTTTTTTGGGGGACGTCGGCGTTCGCGGTGCCGTCGCTGCAGGCGTGCTTGGGCGAAGGATTCGAGACGGTCGCGGTCGTGACGCAGCCCGACCGCCCGACCGGCCGATCGCGCTCGACGCTGACCCCTCCCCCGATCAAGCAGTGCGCGCTGATCGAGCGGCTGCCCATCCTGCAGCCCGAGCGTCCGCGGGGCGATGACTTTCTCGCCGCGGTGCGCGCGCTCGAGCCCGACATCTCCGTCGTCGTCAGCTACGGGCACATCCTCTCGAAGCAAGTGATCGATCTGCCGACGCGCGGCACGATCAACGTGCACGCGTCGCTGCTACCGGCGCTGCGCGGCGCGGCCCCGATCCAAGCCGCCATCCGTGATGGACTGACAGAGACGGGCGTGTCAATCATGCGCATGGTGCCCGCCCTCGACGCTGGCCCAGTGGTCCTGCAGGCGCGCACGCCCATCGCGGACGACGAGACCTACGGCGAGCTCGAGCTCCGTCTCTCGGAGCTTGGCGCGCTCGCGCTGGTCGAAGCGCTGACGCTCCTCGAGCTCGATCGCGCCACCGAGACTCCGCAGGAGGAGAACGGTGCGACATACGCGACAAAGATCGATCGCGCCGATGCCCGAGTGAGCTGGCACTCGCCCGCGGCCAACGTCGCCCGCTGCATTCGCGCCTACGATCCCAAGCCCGGTGC
>JALZAE010000254.1 GCA_030948535.1 Gemmatimonadota bacterium
TCGCAACCGTCTGCCAAGCTTCTTGACAGTTGGCCCAAAACGTCAGGCGTTCAGCGCGGCACCCAGGCGTTAACGCCCGGCGACATGCTCGTAGACCATTCTCGAAATGTCCACGATCAGGGATCGAGCGATCCGCTCGTCGGCGATTCCGCGGGTGAGGACGACCAGCACATAGGGGTCGGCTCCTCTCGGGTAGACGATGGCAGCGTCGTGCAGATGCGCCGTGATCGACCCGGTCTTGTGCGCTACCGGCGTCCCCGGCGGCAGCCCAGCCGGAATCTCGTCGTTGAATTCCTGCCGCAGCAGGATCGCCCTCATCTCGGCGCAGCTCCGAGCCGACGCCGCGCGATCTTCGGCGATGGCGGCGAGGATCGTCGCCAGATCACGCGCGGTGGTCGTGTTGTTGAGCCCTTTCTCGAACGCCTTGCCATCCTCGACGCCGCGCAGAACGCGGATCCGCGACGCGCCTAGCTGGCGCATTGCCGCCTGCGCTCGGCCGGCGCCGACGAGGGCAATCACCGCGTTGGTCGCCAGGTTGCTCGACCTCACGATCATGCGCTCCATCAGCTCGCGCACGGTCACCCGCTCGCCGACGCGAGCATATACACTGGAGTCGGAGTCTTCCTTCGGATCCAGCGAGTAGGGGGATCCATCGACGATCGAGCCGAACTGATTGACGAGGAGGATCGGCTGGGACAGCGATAGCTCGCCGGCATCCGCCTGCCGAAAAAGCTCGATCATCACCGGCACCTTCATGGTGCTGGCCGCGTGAAAGGCGGTGTCGGCGGCGAGGTAGAGGGTGTCGGTACTGGCCCGCGCCGATAGCGGGCGGAACGCGACGGCCACGTAGGCTCCGGGCACCTGCGCGATGCGCGCGCGAATGCGGCCACCAAGGGTGTCCGACGTGACGGCAGTCACAGAGAGCAGTAACGCCAGCGTGTGCTCCAGCATTCGTCGAATGTACCAGGGGCGCGGGCGGCGGCAATTGCCCAGTTGCCTTTAAGTGATTTGGGTCGTGTAGCCGATACTCCGCGTAGGACCCTTCATCAGAAGAATTGTCGATGCCCAAGCGCGAATTCGAGCCACAGACGGCGGAGCTTGCCACGCAACCAAAGCGTGGCCGCCTGCGCTTCACCGACTTTCACATCCTGCGCAACTCCCAAGGGGGATGCACGGTCGAGGTGGAGCTCGAGTGGATCGATGGCGTCCGGGTGACGGGGCGCGCGAGCGGGCAGTCGAGTGAGGTGGTCGATCTTCGCATTGCGGCCGAGGCGGCACTCAAGGCGATCGCCATCTTTACGGAGGGCGCCGTCGAGCTCGATCTGATCGGCGTGAAGCACGTGCGTGCCTTCGACGCAAACGTCATCATCGTCGCAATCTCGAACAAAAAGAGCGACGGCCCCCAGCGGCTGCTCGGCTCCGCGCTCGTCGAAAGCGATCCGGTGCACGGCGCGGTCGTCGCGGTGCTCGGCGCCACCAACCGCGTGCTGGGCAATTTCATCGCCACGCGCTGAGCGGTTGGATTTGCGCGCGCGGGTAGCATCGACCATCGCGCGCGCCTAAGGTTCGTGATGCGATCACCGCTCACGCTACTCGCTGGCTACGCGATGCTCGCGCTCTCGTCCGCGTGTCATCCTGCCGCCCCGCCGCGAGCCGCGCCGATCCCAGTGGCCATTCCGCGAGCGGATACCGCGAGGCGGGTGGCTGTCGCCGCCCCGTCCGCGCCCGTGCCGGTACGCGCCGAGACGGCCAAGGTCGCCGCGCCCGAAGTCGCACGGGAAGCCGTGAAGATCTTCGGCGACAGCGTGGCACCCGCCCACGCTCTCGATTCGGCCGATGCCAAGAATGCCGTACCGAGGTGGGACATCGACGTGCATTCCTACGAAACGCAGGAGCGCGTGCAGCACTACGTGAGCCGTTTCTCGCACGAGGCGCGCGGCATTTTCACCCTGTGGCTCGCGCGCGGCCACCGCTATGAAGCGATGATCCGCCCCAAGCTCAGGGCGGCAGGCTTACCAGAGGACATGAGCTATCTGCCGCTCATCGAGAGCGGCTACGATCCGAATGCTTACTCGCGCGCGGCGGCGGTCGGACTGTGGCAGTTGATGACATCGACGGCGAAAGACGCAGGTCTCCGCGTAGATTGGTGGGTGGATGAGCGCCGCGACCCGGTGCGCTCGACCGACGCGGCGGTACGCTTTCTCAAGTGGCTCAACAAGGAATTCGGATCGCTCTACCTCGCGGCCGCGGCGTATGATGGCGGTCCTGGCCGGATCGCACGCGGATTGACGCGCTATGCCGACGATGTCGTCGGCCTGACGCGCGACGATGCCTTCTTCGTGCTTGCGGAAAAAGACTATCTGCGCGCGGAGACGAGAGAGTACGTACCGCAGCTCATCGCCGCCGCATTGATCGCGAAGGAGCCCAAGCGCTACGGTCTCGATCCCGTGTACTTGCCGGCGCTGGAATACGATTCGGTCCGCGTCGGTCCGGCGACGCCGTTGGCAGCGGTCGCGAAGGCGAGCGGCTCGACGATGGCGGAGATCCGCGATCTGAATCCATTCCTACTCCGGGGCCTGACGCCGCCGAAGGATTCCTTCCTCGTCCGTGTACCGCTCGGCCGAGGAGCGATGCTCACCGACTCGTTGAGCGCGCTCCCCGAATCGGATCGCAAAGGGCTGTCGTTGATCAGCGTCAAGAAAAGCGAAACGATCGGCGCGGTCGCTGCGCGAGCGGGCATCACGGTGAAGCAGCTCGGCTGGTACAACCGCGATATCAAGTCCGGGAAGAAAGGACACCTCGCGGCGGGCACCAAGGTGATGGTACCATCGCAGGCCGTCGTCGCCGCGGCGCTCGACGTCCCGGATCCGGCGATCGAGCGGTACGGATCGGCATCGCGCACGCGCACCGTCACGCACGCGGTGAAGCGCGGCGAGACGCTTGCCGGCATTGCGAAGCACTACGGCACGACGGTACCGGCGCTCAAGAAGCTCAATCGCTTCAAGGGAAGCAACGTCGTGCCGGGACAGGTGATCGTCGTCAAGCGGAGCGTGGTAAAGCGATCGACGAAAGCGCGGAGTAAGAAGGGGTCGGCCAAAAAGCCGTCGGCCAAGAAACGCTGAGCGGCTCGGGATGATGACAAAGCGCGGGGC
>JALZAE010000261.1 GCA_030948535.1 Gemmatimonadota bacterium
GAGCAGGGCGATCGCGCGCGGGTCGGGCAAGTAGCGCGTGTTGTAGCTGGCGTTCCAGACCTCGATCGCATCGATCCGTGCGGCAACGGACTCGGGGAGCACGTAGCGCGCGAGCACGGGATGGGCCATCGCGGTGAAGCGCGCCGCGTCGGGCGCTTCCGCCGCGAAGGCGTCGGGCGTCTCGGGCGCGATCAGGCGCGTGAGTCCCATCGCCAGCAGGTGCAATCCGCGATGCTTCGCGAAACGAAACTCGAGACCGGGGATGAGCCGCACACGATCGTCGGACAGCGACGCGCACTCCGCGACGTACTCGTCGAACAGCTCGGAGACAAAATCTTCCGCGTGGTCAGTGAGAGCGACGAAGGCGATCCCGCGCTCGAGTGCGAACTCCCGCAGACGCGACAGGGGATCCTTCCCGTCGCGGGAATAGTCGCTGTGCACGTGGACGACGCCGACGATGTGCATCGTGCTCACCTCGACCGAAACGCGGATCGGAGCCACGCCAAACTCTCGCGCACGAAGGGCCGCGGATCGCTCCATCGAAACACTTCGCCATACGCATCGTGACCCAGCCGCGGCGTGAGTACGTCACGCGCGAGCCGCGCTCGGCCCGGTGTCTCCGGCGCCAGCGCGCTCGCGTCCGCCGATGCACGGAAACGAGCGAGCAGATGGTCGATGTCTCCCCACCACCAACGGAGCCTGACTCCCTCGCGATAGACGGGAGGTGCGGTTCCATTCTCGCCGTGAGCGGCCGCCAGCAGCAGCGTCGGAAAATCGACGCCCGCGTCGATGGCGAGCTGCAGCGAGCCCCAAAAACGTCCGTTGATCTCCATCAAGTACGGCGTGTCCGTCTTCGCGTCGATCTTGTACTCGATCATCGCCACGCCCGACCATTCGAGCGCCGAGAGCAGTGCGCGTGATTGCGCGACGAGCGCCGGATCCGGCGCGACGCTTTCGCTGTATACGCTCACGCCGCCGCTCGGCGGTTTTTCGCGGAGACGACGGTGCGCGAAGAGCGCCCGCACCTCGTCGTCCCAGAGGAGCAGAAAGATGCCGCACCCGGGTCCCACGATGCGCTGTTGAAGCAGTAATGGATAGCCGTCTGCTCCGTACTCGCTCAAGACTGAAGCGAGCTCCTGCTCGTCCTCGGCGTACCGGATGGTGAACGATTTTCGAATACCGGGATCCACCCCGACCGACCGCGCCGGCTTGATCACCACTGGATACGTGAGGGGCTGCGACGGAAGATCGCCGGGCCCGACGAGCACCTGCTGGTCGGGCACCGATATGCCGAGACGCCGTGCCTCATCGATCACGAACCGCTTGTCGCCTGCTTTCCGAAAAATCGCGTCGGATGGGAAGGGGATTCGCAGATCGCCGAGGCCGAACAACCGCGCGTCTCGCGCGGGGAGCAGCGACAGCAGCGCCGCGTCGGTGACCGGAAAGATGGTGTCGGCGCCGACCTGCCGCGCGGCCGCTCCCACCGCCTCGGCGTACCCATCGGGCTCACGCATCGGGTCGGGAAGCAGCAGTGTGCCGCGAGCAAAGCGCGAGGCACCAGCGAGGGGAGACGGGGACGCCGATCCCACGTACACGCGATGACCGGCGCGGCCCAGCGAGCGTACGATGGCGAGCGCCGCTCGATGCTCGCCATCGGTGACCAGCACGGTGCGCGCGGTGGCCGCGGTCATCGGCAGAAGAGCCCGGAGATGCGCAGGCGAAACCCGCGGTCGGAGATGCCCGCTCCCACGTCGAGACGCGGCAGCGCGAATGGCGACGCCGCGTTTTCGCCAAGCCATCCGCCGTTGATCAACAAGCCGCCGCGGTAGCCCGAGCCGGATGCGATCACGCGCACGTTGTCGGACGTCGAGCCGTAGGGATACGACAGGTAGTCCGACACCGCTTTGAATCGCGCGCGCAGCCAGGTGAGCGGTCGCATGATCTCCTGTTCGAGCTCTGCCGTCGCGAGCATGGCGAGGTTGGCGTGCGACCAGCTGTGCGAGCCCATGGTGATGCCGGGTTGATTCGCGGCGGCGGTGAGCTCCGCGTACGATGCGCACCGCGCATGCTCCGGCACCTCGTACTCCGACAGACCTTGATTGCGCGCCCAACGCCGGACCGCCGTGTTCTCACCGCGCAGCGGACCGAGTGCGTGCTCGCGGAGCGATGGTTTTACCGCGCTCTCGTTTGGAGGGGTGAGTGCGTCCCACCAGAACGAGTGCCCCCCGACGAAAGCGGGCGGCACGAAGATAGTCGCCGGCATGCCGCGCCGCGCAAGCTCATCGACACCCGCCATCACCGCGCCGCGGTACGCGTCGTCGAATGTGATGATCGCGCGCGGCCGGCGTCCATCTTCCGCCGGGGCGCTATCGATCGCGTCGAGCGGAACCACATCGTGCGTCTCGGCGAGCGAGTCGAGTTGCGCGGCGAAACGCACCCAAGGGAGGTGGAGCGAGAGATCACCGGTGCGCGTCTCGCCCGCGGGGACGATGTTGTGATAGGCGAGCACGATCGTGTCGCGTACGCGCCGCGTGCGGGCCCACCGCGCCATCCCCGTCGCGACCACCGCACCCTCGACGGTCGCCTTGATCGCACGGCGCATCAATCGCGGACGGGCGAGATCGAGACGGCGTGCACGTGCACGAGCATCGTCAACCGGTGATCCGCGGAGGAGCGGACGGCGGAAGCGTGCCCCAGCCACCGCCGCGGCGCCGCTTCGCCACCCCTTGCACACCGGTCCCTGTCGACGTCCCGCCGGGGCGGACGCGGGCCATGGCGGCGGAGCAGCGATAGACGCCCGTCACGTACGCCGCGAGTACATAGATCGGATCGATATAAGCGAACGAGACGAAGAATCCCGTCACCGCGAAGGCGACGAATGACGCGGGAAGATAGACGCAGGAAAGGTAGATGAGTCGTTCATCCGCTGTCCCATGCAGCCAACGCTCCGGCAATCGCCGCCGAAGCCGGATCATCGAAACGCAGCCGCCAATGACCAGCACGGCAAACATGATGAATCCAGGAATACCAAGCTCGGCTCCGATTTCGATGAAGGAATTGTGCGCGGCAGACCATCGAACGCCGCGAGTCGAAGTCGAGTCGAACTTTCCTGAAATCGTTCCTTCAGCCCGGGCAAAGTTGTCGACGCCGATCCCGAAAATCGGACTGCTCATCATGTACGTGATGCCGCGCTTGGCAACCTGTTTTCGTCCGTCCTTGGACTGCCAATTGTAGTCCGCGGTCGGAGTCGCAATGGTGCGCATCTGATCCCAATAGCCAGGCGGCGCCGAGAGCAAGATCGTTCCGATCACCACTGCGATCACGGCTGCCCGCCGACCCACCGAGACGCCGCGAACCACAAAGAGCAGCATCAACCCTGTGATCACGAACCCGACAAGCGCACCTCGCGAGCCGCTGCGCGCAATGGCGAGGCCGGTCCCCGCGATCACCACGCCGCTGATGATCCTGCCGGGCAACCGCGACGTCTGAAAGGCGAGCAGGCTCAGCGGAAGTCCCACCATGAGAACGCAACCCAAATCGTTCGCGTCGTAGGTATAGAGATTCGAGAGCCGAAGGTTGGCGCTTCCGGACGCTCCGCTCAGATCGAACACGAAGGTCGCCATGTAAATCAGCAGGCCGCAGGCGACGACATACGCCCAGATAAAAAGACTAAGGTCGCGCGCATGTCTCGTCGCGAGCATTAGCAGCAGTGCGAAGACGATGACCTTGGAAAAAGAGCTGATCAAGTACATTATCGATCCGCCCAAGGACAGGCCAAAAGGCGCGGCGAGCCCGGCAAAAACGAAGATCGCGATAATCAGTCGCGAGGGCCACCACGCTAAGGTCGATCTCCATGCGAGTTGTTGCGGTTGCAGCGCCCCCCATGCCGCCGCGATGAGGAAGAGCATCAGCGCTGGACGGACCGCGGAGAGTAAGCTGGACGCTTCGTGCACGCGACTGAGCGTGACGACGCTCAGCAAGAAGAGCGTCACACGCAAGCCGTCGAGCTGCCACCCCCGGCTCGTCGCGTCTGGGAGGCCGGCACCGGCCATCTGCGCGGCCGCGGCCCCAGAAACGGACGATAAGCCCGCGCTTCCGGCACTGCTGCGCCGCCGCGCCAGGGTATTTGCCGGCCGCGGCCGGGAGTTGGATCGCTTCACGAACGGAAAGTAGTTGCTGGACCTCGTCGCGCCCAGACATGGAGGCGCTCCTCCAGCGGGAGCGGCCTCGCTTGACCTTCCGCGCTCGCTAGACGAGCACTGCCGCCGTTACAAAGCGGAGTGCTTGATAAGGATCGCTGCCTCACCGTTGCGAAGCATGACGGAGGTAACTGGCGCCGAAACGGTTCCATCTGCGTGCAGCAAGTGCCAGGTCTCGCCCGCCGGCAATGGAACCGAGACCGCCGACGCGTCGTCGTAGCGCGTCGCGCTGTATTGTGCCATGGGTCGCACGAGCACGAGCGCGCGCGTGAACGGACGCTGATAGACCTCGACGCGCTGGCCAACCGGGTCCATGGCGGTCCGGTAGAGCGAACGCGTGGCCGTCGGAGTGCCCACGTCGGCTTCGATCGCCTTGATCCAATTGCTGCTATACGGGGTCAGCCCGACCTCAGAGTTGTCTGTCGTGAGCCACAGCTTGTTCGGCGTCGTCAACACCATGTAATAGCTGCCGAGCTCGAACATGCGCCCGCGCTTGCCACCGGAGGGCTCATTGCCGCCGACAAAGCCCGGGATGGCGTCGTACTCGCGATCGGAAAGGGCGGTCACGAGC
>JALZAE010000264.1 GCA_030948535.1 Gemmatimonadota bacterium
TCCCCGCGCACCGCTTCGGGCGTGAACGCGGGCACGCGAACATCGAACGTCGCGATCGGTCCGGTGATTCGGATTCCCATTTCATCAATGGCGGCGACGTGCTCCTCGACCGCATCGACCACGGTCACGTCGTGGCCGGCGCGCGCCAGATACGCGGCCATAGTCCCACCGATCGCGCCCGCGCCCCACACGAGCCATCGCGTCATCGGCACGCGGCTACGACGCGCCGCCCCACGGGCCGGCGAGCAGACTCCGCGTCTCTTCTACCGCGATCTGCCACAGCGCGAGCATGTCCTCGTCCGAGCGCTGATGCAGACCGCCGTAGTTGCCGTCGCCGAGGTATGTGCGTAGCGCGACGGGATCCAGCGCGCGCACGCGATCGAGATCCACCATCGGGCGCTGTGTCTTCGGAAGCTCGACGCCGGGGAGTCGCGTCCAGGGAAAATTCTCCATCCACGATCCGTGCGACGCGACGGGGTCGATCGCCTGCACCTTGGCCCACGTCTTCGGCGCGTTCCACCAATTGTGAAAGAGCACGCGGCACTCGGCGTGCTCTGCCGTCCACTCCTGCGCGAATTGCTGCACGGCTCCGTTGCCGCCGTGGCCGTTGACGATGAGGATGCGGCGGAATCCGCTGTGCGCCATGCTGTCGAGGATGTCGCGCACCACGCGCAGATGTGTCTCGACGCGAAGCGAGATGGAGCCGGGAAATTCGCGGAAGTACGGCGTAACGCCGTAAGAGAGCACGGGGAACACCGGAATGCCGAGCGGCTCGGCGGCCTCCGCGGCGACGCGCTCGGGGAGGATGCAATCCACCGTCAGCCGCAGATGACTGTGCTGCTCCGTGCTGCCCAGCGGCAGCACCGCGCGGTCATCGTGCTGGAGGTACGCCTCCACCTGCATCCAATTCATGTCGCTTATGCGCATCGCGACGCTCGCTCCCGAAGCAGACCAGGCGACAAGTTACCGGTGCGCGGCATCGAGGGCGAGGGTGATGCTCTCCAGACGAAACGCTGGCGCTCGGCGGCGAGCGGGTGCATGGTCTGCGATCGAATCGACACTATGATCCATCGCTAGAGCGAGAGTCCTATGATGCTCCGTCATCACGTCGCCATCGTCGCCTTCGGCGCGTGCACCGCGTGCACCGCGTGCTCGCGCGCCGCCACCACCCCCACGCTTGCGGGAGACTGGGACGTCTACACGGCCAGCGGGTCGACCGAGCGCGCCGGCTTCGTAGGCTGGCGGCGCACGGGCTTCGCGCACTTCACGGCGGGCGACTCGGGCGCCGTCGGCTCGATCCGCCGTCGAACCGGAGAGCAGATCATCGACATCACACACGTCGTCGCACAGTCCGATTCGGTGACGCTCGGCGGCAGCGACGATCCATCCGTCCGCGCCGCGTGGCGCGGGGACACACTCACGGGTGTAATGCTCGCGGGAGGGAAGCCCGCCGGCCGGTTGATTCGGCTCGTGCGGCGAAGCGCGCCCTTCGTCGCTGAGCAAGCGTACCCGTTGTGGCCCGGCGTCGTGTCCGATTCGCAGTACGCCGTCACCGAGGACACCCTGGTGTTCATGACCACGCGCGACGGCGCGCGATTGGCGAGCTACATCGCACGTCCCGTCGGCGCCGGCCCTTTTGGTGTGGTGCTCCAGCGCACGCCCTACACGCGCGTGCTTCATCCGGCGGGCCAGTACTGGGCCGCGCGTGGCTACATCTTCGTCGCGCAGCACGTGCGCGGCCGGGACGCGTCGGCCGGCAACGACTTTGGCGACTACGACACTGACGTGCTCGACGGCTACGATGCCGTCGAATGGGCGGCTCGTCTTCCCGGCGCCAACGGTCGGGTGGGATTGATCGGACACTCGGACGAGGGCCGGCTTGCCTGGTACGCCGCGGTGAGCGCGCCGCCGCATCTCGCGGCGATCGCGCCGAGCGCGGCAACGGGCGATCCGTGGCGCATCGTGCCTTACGAGGACATGGTGTTCTCGCCCATCAACGTCGCGTGGGCATGTCTGATGCGCGCGCGCACGCTGCAGAACATCAGCGACCTCGACATCGGTGCGGCGCTCACACACTTGCCGCTGAGCGAGCTGCCGCAAAAGCTCGGCTGCGGCACCGTGCCGCTGTGGGATCGGTGGATCGCGCATCCCACGCTCGACGCGTATTGGCGCGCCCACGCCGTGACGACGAACATCGCGAAGGTGCGCGCGCCGGTGCTGCAGATCTCCGGTTGGTACGATGATTCGCGCGGTCCGATCGACTACACGGACGCTCTCGACAAGGTGCCGGGCCATCCGTTCATGCGGCTCGTGATGGGACCTGGCGCGCACAAAGGTGTCGACTACGTGGCCGGAGAGTTCGGGCCTCAGTCGCGCGTCGACACGCGGCGGCTGCAGCTGCGATGGTTCGACCACTACCTCCTCGGCAAGGACAATGGTGTCGACCGGGAGCCCCCAGTGGACATCTTTGTCTTTGGCGACAACGTGTGGCGGCATGAAGCGGCGTGGCCGCTTGCCCGGGCGGTGGACACGAAGTGGTATCTGGCGTCCGGCGGCAGCGCGAACACGAGTGCGGGGGACGGCGTGCTCGATACGATCCCGCCGAGTGGAGCGACCGTCGACACGTTCACCTACAATCCGGCGAATCCAACGCCCTTCCTCATCGATTCGCGCGAGCTCGAGACCTCGCTCAACGAGGACTACACCGCGCTCAACGCGTCGCGGCGGGACGCGCTCGTGTTCACGTCGAAGCCGCTCACCAAGCCCATCGAGGTGACCGGACAGATGTCGGCGACGCTGTGGGCGGCGACGGACGCGAAAGACACCGATTGGAACGTGATGCTGCTGGACGTATTCCCAGATGGTCACGCGGAGCGCGTGCAGGACGGCGTCGTGCGCGCCAGATTTCGGAAGGGATACGATAAAGAAGTGCCGCTCACGCCCGGGAGCATCGAGCGGTACGACGTGGATCTGTGGTTCACGTCGCGTGTGTTCGGACCCGGGCATCGGCTCCGGGTGTGCGTCTCGTCGGCGCTCTTTCCGAAGTACGATCGCAATTTGAACACGGGCGGCAACAACGAGCGCGACACGGCGTTCGTGGTGGCGCATCAGCGCCTGGTGCATGACGCCGCGCATTCATCGCACGTCGTGCTGCCGATCGTTCCCAGATAGTCACGGATAGTTCATCGCGCGCCGGGACGCGCGCGATGGACTCGCTGACGAACTAGCGCACTCCGCCGAGCCCGCCGCTCGGCCAATCGTCGACGCGCACCTTCTGACTCATTTTCTTCCCGCCGACGTTCATCAGCACGACGTACTCGCCCGGCTCGATGCGTTTGAGCTCGCGCGGATCCGTCGGCCCGCCAAGCTCGCGCGGCCTCGGCTTGTCGCGGCCGAGATCCCAGGTGACGCGCTGCAGTCCGGCGTAGCCCGGTGCAGTGATCTTGCGCACGGTGTCGCCCGCCACGGTCGTGACGTAGAGATCGACGGTGCCGGGCTGGGCGTCGCGGAGCCAATACGTGATCGCCGCGCCACGCCCCGGGTTCGCCGCCATCCATGGCCGCGAGCCGAATGACGGATAGGTATCCGAGTAGCGGTATTGCAGCGCCGGGGCGATCGCAAAGAGATGCGCGCGCTCGTTCAGCAGGGTGTCGCTCATCTCCTCGAGCGCGCTGACATCGGCGATCCAGATCCCGCGGCCGTGCGTGCCGACCACGAGCTCACGCTGTTTCGTCGACAGCGCAAACTTCTCGACCGGCACACTCGGCAAATTGCGTCCCAGGCGGCGCCATTGCTTGCCGCCGTCGAGGGTGACGTACGCGCCAACGGAAGTTCCGACCCACGCGAGACGCGGATTGAACGCGTCCTCGTAGATCGTCAACGATCCGCCGTCGGTCGGGAGACCGCGCACGATCTCGGTCCAGGACTTACCGAAGTCGGCCGTGCGATACACGTGAGGCCGATAGTCGTCGCGATGGTGGCAGTCGTAGGTGAGCCAGGCTGTGCTCGCGTCCTGGTGCCCGGCGGCGATCGCGCTCACGAAGCAGCTCGTCGGTGCCCCCGCTGGAAAGCTCGCGGTGACGTTGCTCCATGTAACGCCGCCATCGCGCGTGAGCCACACGAGTCCGTCATCACTCCCCGTCCACAGCACCTTGCTATCGCGCGGGCTTTCGGCGAAGGCGAACAGCGCATGGTAGCTGGTGTTGCCACCTTCCGGCGCGGGACGTGTGCGATCGGCGCGGGTCATGTCAGGACCGAGTACCTCGAAGTCGATCCCTTGAGTCCCTCGGTCGTGCACGCGAAAGAGCCGGTTCGCGCCGACATAGAGCATCGTCGAATCGAACTGCGACAGAATGAGCGGCGCGGTCCAGCCCCAGCGATACTCGAAGCCCGCATCGTCGCCGGCGTCGAGCGGCAGGGGCTTGATGGTCTCGCGCTTCCACGTGCGCGTGTCCACGCGCGTCATGTTGCCGAACTGCGATTCGCTGTAGATGACGTGCGGGTCGTGCCACGGCACCTGCACCCACATGCCGTCGCCGCCATTGACGGGATACCAGTCGGCATCGGCGACGCCCACGGAATCGCGCGTCCGGCTCGGCCCACACCACACACCGTTGTCCTGCAAACCGCCGCACACGCGAAAGGGCGTGACCGAGCTGTCGACGATGACGGTGTAGAATTGGCCGATCGGCAGCTGCTCGTGCTCCCATGCCTTGCCGCCGTCGCGCGTGATGTAGACGCCGCCGTCGTTTCCGAGGATCATGTGCGCGCTATCGGCGGGATCGATCCACAGCGCGTGATTGTCGACGTGCACGTTGTAGAGCGAATCGACCGCGAATGTCTTGCCGCCATCCTTCGACACGAGCACGGGCGACGCGAGCACGTAGATGTGGTCGTCGTTCACCGGATCGACGACGATCTCATCATAGTAGTAGTGCGGATTCGCGGCGAGATCGTTCACCTGTGCCCAGTGCTCCCCCGCATCGGTCGACTTGAACACGCCGCCGAAGGGCGCCGCAACGACGTCCGTCACACCGCGATCGACGGCCACCATCGCATACACGGTGTTCGGATGCCTCGGCGAAACGGCAAGACTCGGCCGGCCAAGGTCGCGCGCCGGCAGTCCGCTGTTGCGCGCGGGATCGGTGAGCTTCGTCCAGCTCTTTCCGCCGTTGATGCTCTTGTAAATGCCGCTGCCGCTCCCCGCGCCGACCATGTGCGATCCGCCCAGTCGCAGGCGGTGCCACATCGCGGCATAGACGATCTCGGGATTCGATGGATCGAGCTCGAGGTCCGTGGCGCCCGTGGTGTCGTTGACGAAGAGGATTTTTTCCCAGTGCGCGCCACCGTCGATCGTCTTGAACACGCCACGCTCGGCGTTCGCGCCCCACAGGTGGCCGAGTGCCGCGACGTAGACGATGCTCGGATTGGTGGGATGGATGACGACGCGCGCGATGGCGCGCGTGTCGGCCAGTCCCATGTGATGCCAGCTCTTGCCGCCGTCCGTGGATTTGTGGACGCCATTGCCCCACGACTGCGATCGCAACGAGTTCCGCTCGCCGGTACCTACCCAGACGACGTTCGTGTCGGACGGCGCGACGGCGAGATCTCCGATGGTCTGAACGCCGAGCGAGTCGCCGATCTGCCGCCAGGTCGTGCCGCCGTTGCTCGACTTCCAGACGCCGCCGCCGGCAGCGCCGACGTAGATCGTGTTGCGATACGGCGTCGGAATCGCGAGCGCGGTGACGCGTCCGCTATAGGCCGCGGGCCCGATGTTTCGATAGGAGATCTTGCCGAGGAATCGCGTGAGCGGATCCGCGCTCTGCGCCGCGGTGTCGGAGGCGGCCGACGACGGCGCGCCGGTACTTGGCTGGCGCAGGGTCGAGTCGCCTCGTGGTCGTGCCTGCGCAGCGACGGAGGACGATCCGCTCGCGAGGAGTAGCGCAGCGATGCCTAGTGTCGATCGAGAAATATTCATTGCGAGAGCGTAGTCTCGGCCATGCGGGACCGGAAGAGTCCGCTTCTAAGTAACTGCCAGGCGCGCTGAGCTCACGAACTACGTTTTGGGCGCAAGGGCCAACAGCTGCTCGAGATCGGCAAGTGATCCGGCCAGCTCTTCCTGATCGACAATGACGCGAAGGCGATCGCGAACTGAGGCTGGGATTACCCGCGCTGGTTCCAGCGGCTCGCCGTCGACGAGCACCCCGTAATTCTCCCGCGTCTCGCGGCCGGCCTGCAGGATCTCAAAGCTCGTGCTCGGGAATCCTTCGAGATCCTCGAGCTGCACGCTCGACACGAGAAAGAGGCGCGATGGATCGACCTGAAAGGCGAAGACCGCCCGCTCGTCGTCCGCTGCTTCGATCATCGCGACCGCCGTTGCCTCGCAACGGACGACGTGCACGCGTTCGCTGCCGATCAGTGCGCGCGTGGCATCGAGCTGTGCGCTCCACGTCTGGGCCACTCGCCATTCGCGGACAGATTTGGCCACGATCACCAGGAGATAGACGAGAACGGCGGCCACAAAAAACGGTCTCGCATCCGCTGGCAAGTCCAAGTGTGGGTAACCGAGTGCGGCTACGATTGGTATGAGCGCCTCCACAGCCCAGACGATGTAGTTCGAGCTGCGCTCGCTCCGAAACTCCATCTCGAGCCGGGCCACGCTCCCGTCGAGTGCAAGGCGATCCTCGGGCTGCATGGCGCGTGTGAACCGTGTGATCATCAGAATCTCATGGCGACGGATGGTGCTGCGCGATAGCATGCAAAATGCGCGCAAGCGAAGGGCACTAATAGTGAGCCGCTGTCTCTTTGCGTCCACGACGGCAACGCACGACCTCCGCGGCCGCCATTGCCAATGTCCGCGCAACCCAAACAATATGGCGCGTGAAGAAGCACGTCCTCCTCTACGGTCTGTTGTGCGGGGTGCTCATCGCCCTGCTCAAGTTGGTCGAATACCGATATCTGATCGTCGAGCACTCCGTCGAGATCTACGGTGGACTGGTCGCGGCGGTGTTCGCGGCGCTCGGCATTTGGCTCGGCCTCAAGATGACCCGCCCCAAGGAGACGATCGTCGTGCGCGAGGTCATCGTGCATGCGCCGGCGACGTTCGTTCGCGATGTGAACGCACTCGAGGCCGCGCGCCTCTCCGCGCGTGAGCTCGAGATACTGGGGCTCATGGCGGCCGGTCTGAGCAACCGCGAGATCGGCGAGCGCATCTTCATCAGCGAGAACACCGTGAAGACGCATTCGAGCAATCTGTTTGAAAAGCTCGGAGCGAAGCGGCGCACACAAGCGGTCCAGATCGGCAAAGAGCGCGGCTTGATCCCGTAGGCGCCGGCAACCCTCACCCAAAGGGGTGAATCGTGCGCTCGACAGCAAAATCATCCGAAAGTGTGATGTCCAACGTGGCCGCTGCACCCTATGGTCGACGCGTCGTCACTCCAACCATCACATTTCCGAGGATGCGTCAATGAAACGAATCGCGTGGACCTTCGGGCTGATCGCCGGCGCACTGCTCTCCGTGATGATGGTCATCACCATGTCGTTGGCCGACCGGATCGACTTCGACAAGGGCGAGATCGTCGGCTATACGACGATGGTGTTGGCGTTCCTGATGGTGTTCTTTGGCATCCGTTCCTACCGGGACAACGTCGCCGGCGGCGTCGTGAGCTTCGGCAGGGCGTTCCTCATCGGCCTGTCCATCACCGCGATCGCCTCCGCGTGCTACGTCGCGACCTGGGAGCTCGTGTACTACAAGATGATGCCCGATTTCGGCGACAAGTATGCCGCGCACGTGCTGGCCAAGGCCAAGGCGTCAGGCGCCAGCGAGCAACAGCTGGCGAAGCAGACGCGCGAGATGGAGCAGTTCAAGGAGCTGTACAAGAATCCGATTTACAACATCGGGATGACGTTCCTCGAGCCGTTGCCCGTCGGGCTCGTGATCACGCTGGTATGCGCGGGGATCCTCCGCAAGAAGCGCGAGGATCCCGTGCTGATCAGCGGGGCGGCGGGATCTCCTTCTTGATCCTCGTGATCGTGTTGTCGAGATCCTTCATCGAGCAGCGCCAATCACCGAACGTCGTCTTGAAGCAGACGCCGGACGCGTGCGGCTGGTCGTAGAGCGCGCAGTTCTTCCCGAAGTTGCCGAGGGTCGCATTGGGTACGCTGCACGCATATCGCACGTAGCTGCCGCGAATCGCGTACACCGGCTGGCTCGGGTCGATCTCGTTGTACGAGTCGGAGCGAAGCTGGAACGGCCGTCCGGCGCCGACCTGAACTTTCATGTCGTCCACCAGGTAGAGGCTGCCCGAGGAGATGTGCTCCTCCTCACAGGTCACGTACTGCGCCGCCAGCGCGGCGGTGATCGCACCTCGCTTGGGCGCGGTGCGATCCGCACAGGTCTTCGGATCACGCGCGCCGCCAAACTTGGCGCCGGCTCCGGCCTGAGCCGAGATGGCGAGCGGTGCGAAGGAGGCGCTTGCAACGACAACGGCAAGACGAAGCAATGATGATGGGCAGCAGCGGAGCATCGAGTTCCTGTGTCGAGAGGTGTGATCAGGCAACGTACGCGATACGTGCTCACCCCGCTGACGCACTGCTGCTCAGCCGCGGAAATCCGTGGCAAGCCGTCTCCATTCGCGGTTCCTTCCGAAAAGCAAAAGGGAGCCGCAGATTTCCGCGGCTACCTCGTCCTGACCTTGCCGCACCACAATCCGAGCCCCTGACGCCATGGCGCCGATCGCCGATCTCACCAACCGAACCACACGCATTGTCGCTGTGCTGCTTCTGGCGATCTGTGCGAGCGGCGTCTTGGTCTACTTCAACGTCGTGCTCGCCGAGAATCTCTTCATCGTCCCGTTCCTCCTCATAGGCTACGTCGCCCTCGAGCTTCTGCACTCCAAGCGCGCCACGTCCGGCAAGGACTCCCCATGAGATGCTCGCGTTCGGCCGCGCGCCGGATGGCTGTGCTCTCGGCGACGCTATTGCTGTCGTCCGCCGAGCTCAGCGCGCAGGACTCGGCGGCGGCGAAGACAAAAGTCGGCGCGGAGTCGGAGCTCGCCGTCGCGCTGGAGGGCGGCTACAAGCTGTTCAGATCGCTGCGATCGTTCTGGCGCGCGGAGGTCGTCGATCCGCTCGCGCGTGCTCAAGGTGCAAGAGCGCTGCGACAGCTGGCGAATTCCCTCGACGACCTCGCCACACAAAAACAGGATTTGGCTGATGCCGTGACGTTGGC
Organism: Gemmatimonadota bacterium; assembly: GCA_030948535.1. Taxonomy (GTDB): domain Bacteria; phylum Gemmatimonadota; class Gemmatimonadetes; order Gemmatimonadales; family Gemmatimonadaceae; genus JALZAE01. Next base: position 9,230 of record JALZAE010000264.1, read on the forward strand.
GGATCGCCGCAAGGATTTCTCTCTTGTCCAGGCTCCCGTTAGCGAGCTGCAGACGACGGTCTCGGTTCTGCGATCGAGACTCAACAAGGTCTTTCAGTTCATCCCGGAAGCGAAGCGCGTCGAGGGCGGGAAAGTCGAGGAGCAGCTCCGGCTCGGCTTTACCACGAAGTGGGAGTCGCTCGATGCGGTCGCGAAGGAGCTGGCGCTGCCGAAGCCATCGGTGGACGCGGTGCGCAAGCAGACCGCGGAGATGGTGCGGCTGACCATGAAGATGAAAGCACAGGTCGACGCGCTCGCCCTGGAGCTGCAGAAATAGCGCGCGGACGATGTCTCGCTCTCACGACGAGCAGTAGCCGCGCCTGCCCAACGGCGCGAAGCACTGCACGGACACGTTGTCCAATCCGATGTAGTGCTTGCCCGTCTCTCCGAAAATCCTGATCGTCGTACTCGCCGCGCGCGACTGAAAATTCAAGGAGCAGCGCGTCGTAACACGTCCGTCCGTTTGCGAATCGAGCGGGCAGCTCATCTGCGCGAAGGCCGGATCGTTGAACGCTGTGCTCACGGACACGTGTACCGCGATCGGGCCGGGAAAGTTGGGGCGGTACACCTCGATGTCGAACGTCAGGACGTAGGGCTTCCCGGCGGCGGTGGCGAACGTCTGCGCTATTCCGGCGAAGTTGCCGTTGCTGAGTGTGGAATCGCCGATGCCGGTGAGATCGAGGAAGTGATGGCCGTCCGTCGCGCCGTTTGGCACGAAGTCGTTCGAGTCGCGCACCCAGGCGACGTCCTGCCTTGCCGCTCCCGTTACGACCCATCCGGGAATCGTCGTAGCACCCGGTTTAACCGACATGTAGCCCTGGCCGGTTGGCTTGAACGGGCCGTCTGGTGTGGTCCCGTCTTCGAAGCTGCCGTCGACGAGCACGTTCACGCCGTCGTTCCAGCTCACGAGTTTTCCGAGATCGCATGCGGCGACCCGCCCGATCGTGAGGAATGCCAGCGATGCGCGGACGGCGACTGTGAGTCCCTTTGTGGCCATGGGTTCAACTCGGACGGTGTGGTCTATCGTAGCCTGGCAGGGACTCGCGTCAAGGCATCGAACGGCGCAACCCGCCGCAGCAATCCGATCGGACAATTCTCGAACGACTCGACAGAGCCGCGCGTTAGCCAACCGGAATAGGATTCGCGATCTTCCACGACTCGCGGTTTACCAACGTCGGTTTGCACGGAGATTTTTCGCTTGCGGTTCCAGAACGTTCTTGTACTCGCGCTCCTGGCTTCGGTGGCCTGCAGCAAGCCCGCGCCCTTCGCGCCTCCACCACCCGAAGTGACGATCTTCACGACCAGGCTCGAGACAGTCGACGCAAAGCTCGAGTACGTCGGGCAAGCCGAAGCCTCGAAGCGCGTCGAGGTGCGTTCGCAGATCACCGGCGTCATTGTCGCGCGGCCGTACGTCGAAGGCACCGATGTCGCCGCGGGCACGGTGCTCTTCCGCATCGACCCCACCACGTACGAGGCGGCCTACCGCGGCGCGCAGGCAAATCTCGCCAACGCCACCGCTCGCTTCACCAACGCCGAGCGCAACGTGGCGCGCATGCGGCCACTGCTCGCCGAGCACGCCGTCGCGCAGGTCGATCTCGACAACGCCGAGACCGAGCTCCAGCAAGCGCGTGCGGCGATCGATCAGGCCAAAGGCGCGGCGGACCAGGCGAAGAAAAACTTCGACGACACCTTCGTGCGCGCGCAGATCTCCGGACGCGCCGGACGCGCGCTCCTCGTGCTCGGCGCGCGCGTGACGGGTCCCGGCGATCTGCTCACCACGGTCGAGCAGGTCGATCCGATCTACGTCACCTTCAATCCGTCCGATCGTGACGTGCTCGCCTGGCGTCGCAGCGCATCGACGCGGCGCATGCTTTCCTCCGGCGGCACGCTCGGCGTCAGCGTCACGCTCGCCGATGGCACGGTATTCCCGCATCCCGGCAAAGTCGGCTTCGTCGATCTGGCGCTGCAGGCGCAGACGGGCACGCTGCTGCTGCGCGCGCAGTTCCCGAACCCCGAGCATCTGCTGCTGCCCGGGCAGTTCGCGCGCGTGCACCCGCTCGGCATTACGCGCGACAGCGCGATCCTGGTTCCGCAGCGCGCGGTGCAGACGGGACTCAACGGGTCTTTCGTCTATCTGCTGGGCGACAGCAACAAGGTCATCGCGCGCAACGTCGTCGCGACGTCGTGGGACGGCGGCCGCTGGCTGATCGATGATGGACTCAAGCCGGGCGATCGCGTCGTAGTCGATGGCGCGCAGAAGATCGCCGAGGGGCGCACGGTGCGCCCGTCGCCCTATGTGCCGCCGCCAGACAGCGCCGCGACGCACAACGCCGATGTGCGTCCCAAGATCCAGGTGACGCCGTGAGCGCGGCACCGCCACGCGACGCGACGCCCGCAACTGAGCCGGAGATCCGGAATCTCTTCATCCGCCGGCCGATCTTCTCGGCGGTGATCTCGATCGTGCTCGTGCTGCTCGGCATCTACGCGCTCACGATCCTTCCGATCAATCGCTATCCGGAGATCTCGCCGCCGGTGGTGCAGATCAACACGTCGTATCCGGGCGCGACGGCGCAGGACGTTGCGCAGACGGTCGCGGCGCCGATCGAGCAGCAGCTCGCCGGCATTCCCGGGCTCTTGTACTACAAGTCGACGAGCTCGGCCGACGGCTCGATGAGCATGCAGGTCACCTTCGACATCTCGCGCGATCAGGATCTCGCTGCGGTCGACGTGCAGAATCAGGTGCAGCTCGCGTTGCCGCAGCTGCCCGAAGAAGTGCGACGCAACGGCGTGATCGTCACCAAGGCGCAGACGCAAATTCTCTTGCTCGCCGTGCTGTCCTCGACCGATCCGCGCTACGGCCCGGAGTTCCTGAGCAACTACTCGAAGATCTATCTCGAGGACGAGATCAAGCGCATCCCAGGCATCGGCAACGCGACGACGTTCGGCCAGCTCGGCTTCGCGATGAACATCGATGTCGACCCGGACAAGATGTCGCAGCTCGGCGTCACGGTGTCGGATCTGGCGAACGCGGTGCGCGAGCAGAACAGCACCAACCCCGCGGGGCTCATCGGCCGAGAGCCGTCGCGCCCCGGCACGCAGCTCACGCTGCCCGTCACGACGCTCGGCCGCCTGACCAAGCCCGAGCAGTTCTCCAACATCATCGTCCGCGCGCAGCCCGATGGCTCGGTGCTCCGCGTGTCGGACATCGCATCCGTCAACCTTGGCGCGCGCGACTATGGCTTGATCAGCAAGTTCGACGGCAAGCCGGTCGCCGGAATTCTCGTCTTTCAGCGCACCGGCGCCAACGCGCTCGATGTGAAGAACGCGTTCGTGAAGCGGATGACCGAGCTGCAGAACAACTTCCCCCCGGGCGTGCACTGGCAGATCGGATTCGACACGACGCCGTTCATCACCGCGTCGATCGATGAGGTCGTGCACACGCTCGCCATCGCGATGCTGCTCGTGACGTTCGTCGTCTTCGCCTTTCTGCAGAACTGGCGCTCGACGCTCATTCCGCTGCTCGCCGTGCCCGTGTCGATCGTCGGCACTTTTCTCGGGCTCTGGCTGCTCGGCTTCACCATCAACCTGCTCACGCTGTTCGGCCTAGTGCTCGCCATCGGCATCGTCGTCGACGACGCCATCGTCGTGATCGAGAATGTCGAGCGCATCATGGCGCAGGACAAAGTGTCGCCCGCCGTGGCGGCGGATCGCGCGATGCATCAGGTGAGCGGCGCGCTGATCGCGATCGTGCTGGTGTTGTGCGCCGTGTTCATTCCGGTTGCGCTCGTCGGCGGCATCACGGGGCAGATGTACAAGCAGTTCGCGGTGACGATCGTCTTCTCAGTCGTGCTGTCAGGCATCGTCGCACTGACGCTGACGCCCGCGCTCTGTGCCGTGCTCCTCAAGCAGGGCGACCACACGCCGAAGCGGGGACCGTTCGCCTGGTTCAACCGGACCTTCGACAGAACCCGCGAGCGCTATCTCGGCACGCTTGGCAAGCTGCTCGTGCGGCCGAAGACCGTCTTCGCGTCGTTCGCGGTCATTGTCGCACTGGTGGTGGTGCTCGTCCGCATCGTGCCCACAGGATTTCTGCCGGCGGAAGACAAAGGGTTTTTCGTCGTCTCGATCGACTTGCCCGGCGGCGCGTCGCGCCAGCGCACCGACAGCGTCGTCGCGCGCATCGAGACGTATCTCCGTGCGCAGCCGGCGGTCGCGCATACGGTCGCGTTGGTCGGGCTGAGCTTTCTCCAGGGCGCGAACCAGACCAGCTCGGCGACGATCTTTGTCGGCCTCAAGCCCTTCGACCAGCGCAAGTCGGCGAACGATCAGGTCGACGCGGTACTCGGGCGCGCGAATGGCGAGTTCTTCAAGATCAAGGAGGCGACGGCGTTCGGCTTCAACTTCCCCGAGATTCCCGGGCTCGGCACCACCGCCGGCCTCGAGATGAACCTGCAGGATCGGGGCATCAACGACGTCGTGAAGTTCGCGGGACTCGCTCAGCAATTCGTGCGCGACGCGAATCAGCTGCCGGAGCTGCAGCGCGTGTCGACAAACGTGAACGTCAACGTGCCGCAGATCTTCGTCACCGTCGATCGCGAGAAAGTAAAGGCGCTCGGCATCAACCTGGCCGACCTGTTCCAGACGCAACAGGCGATGTTGTCCACGTTGTACATCAACGATTTCAACCTCTACGGAAAAACGTTCCGGGTGCAGGCGGAGGCGCAGCCGCAATTCCGGCAGCGGCCGGAGGACATCGGCCGGCTCTATGTGCGAACGGCAGCGGGGCAGATGGTGCCGGTGTCGTCGCTGGTGAAGACGGAGTTTCGCGGCGGACCGAACGTGCTGACGCGATTCAACGGATTCACATCAGCGATCGTCAACGGCTCGCCCGCGCCAGGGAAGAGCTCCGGTGAGATGCTTGCCGCGGTCAAGCGGCTGGCCGACGAGAAGTACGCGAATCAAGGCGTGGGCTATGCGTTCAGCGGTCAGTCGTATCAGGAGACCAGCGGCGGCTCGGGCTCGCGCATCTTCGTCCTCGGCATCGTGATGGTGTTTCTCGTGCTCGCCGCGCTGTACGAGAGTTGGTCGATTCCATTCGCCGTGCTCTTCGGCGTACCGTTCGGTCTACTCGGCGCAATGCTCGGCGTCTATTTCCGCGGGATTCCAAACGACATCTATTTCCAGATAGGCATCATCGTCGTGATCGGACTCGCGGCGAAGAACGCGATCCTGATCGTCGAGTTCGCGAACACGCTGCGGACGGGTGGATTGTCGATCGTCGACGCGGCGATCGAAGCGGCGCGCGAGCGGCTGCGTCCGATTCTCATGACGTCGTTCGCGTTCATCCTCGGCGTCGTGCCGCTGCTCATCGCGAGCGGCGCGGGCGCCGGTGGTCGTCACTCGATCGGCACCGGCGTGTTCTTCGGGATGCTCCTCGCGACGACCGTCGGCA
>JALZAE010000267.1 GCA_030948535.1 Gemmatimonadota bacterium
AGCTCGAACAAGAACGAGCGACGCTGGACATCGGTCGGATCGCTCCGAAGCTCGGTGCCCAGCGTCTCGATCGCCTCGTCGAGCTTTCCTGCTTGGAAGAGCTCCTTGGCTGCCATTCCCTCGTCAGACCTTCGTGTTCGCCTTGACGTCCCAGCCATGCGTCACGGTCTTGCCCGCCTTGCCCTGGGCGTCCTGGCCCGTGTAGTCCATCTGGATCTTGGAGAAGCCGATGGAGCACTGGTCGAGCGGCTTGATGCTGTCCGTTCCTTCGGAGCCCGACGACTGATAGCTCGAGATCAGCACATCGCTCATCTTGATGACCAGATACGTGAGCGCCTCTCCCCCGGACTTCCGCACCGTGAGCGTCGCATCCTTGATGTGCTGTCCGCTCGCGCAGGCGAAGAAAAGCGCGGTGCTGGCCAGGTCGGCAAACTTCGTGAAGTTGAAGTCGCTGAAGCTCGCCTTGCCTGCTCCGCCACCACTGCCGGCGGCCACCGAGTGGATGTTGGCCACTCCCCAACCGAACGATTGGACGTCGATCGCCCCTTCCTGACCCTTGGTCGTCGACTCGCCCTTGATGCCATCCAGTTTGAGGAACGCATCAAAGTGATTGCTGCCGGTCGTCGCCATGCCTGCTCCTGTTGATTTTGCGAAATTGGACCCGGAGCTCCGGGCTGCCGCCGCGATTTGGTTCGCCATCAGGTCGTTGACTGGCATAGGTTATTTCGCCGCTGTTGGAAGTTCAGCTACGAGACGCATGGACATACTGAGTTCATCGAGCTGGAAGTGCGGGCGCATGAAGGCCACGGCGCGGTACACGCCCGGCTTCCCGGCCACGTCCACCACTTCCACGCGTGCCTCTTTGAGCGGACGCTGTGCCTTCGCCGCGAAAGACGCGTCGTCGTTGCTCACCACGTAACTCTGGATCCACTTGTTGAGGTAGTTCTCCACCTCGGTGCGGCTGGTGTAGCCGCCGATCTTGTCGCGCATCATCGCCTTGAGGTAGTGCGCAAAGCGCGACACCGCGAAGATGTATGGCAGCTGCGCCGACACGCGCGCGTTCGCCGTCGCCGAATCCGTGTTGTACGTCTTCGGCTTCTGTCCCGACTGCACGCTGAAGAAGCAGGCGTTCGACGTTCCCTTCTGATGCACGAGCGGAACGAATCCGAGGTCGGCTAGCTCCTTCTCGCGACGATCGGTGACCGGCGTCTCGGTCGGGCACTTCATCGCGACGTCGCCCGAGTCGGTCTTGAAGTTGTGCGTCGGCAGCCCTTCGACGAGACCGCCGCTCTCGACGCCACGAATCGTGGCGCACCATCCGTAGGTCGCGAACGCGGACGTGATGCGCGATGCGAGCGCCCACGCGGCGTTGCCCCAGAGGTAGCTGTCGTGCTTCGTGCCGTCGACCTGCTCCTCGTAGTTGAACGCCTCGACTGGTACCGTGTTCTTGCCGTACGGCTCGCGGAGGAGCATGCGAGGGAGCGTCAGCGCGACATAGCGGGAATCCTCACTGGCGCGGAACGCCTTCCACCGGGCGAACTCGGTGCTGTCGAAAATCTTCGCCATGTCGCGGGGCGCATCGAGCTGCGTGAAGCTCTCGAGGTTGAGAAGCTCCGGCGCTGCGCCCGTGACGAACGGCGCGTGCGCCGCCGCGGCCACCTGGGCCACTTTCTCGAGTAGCTCGATGTCCTGGCCCGATTTGTCGAATTCGTAGTTCCCGACCAACGCGCCGAACGGCGCACCGCCGAAGACGCCGAATTCTTCCTCGTAGACCTTCTTGAAGAGCGCGCTCTGATCGAACTCCGGCGCGCGCTGCAGGTCCTTGAGCAGATCGTTCTTCGAGACGTTCATGACCTTGATCTTCAGCTGATCGCTCGTCTCGCTCTGCGACAACAGGTACCTCAACCCGCGCCAGCTCGCCTCGAGCTGCTGGAATTCCGGCGCGTGCACCACCTGGTTGAGCTGCTTGGACACGAGCGAGTCGATCTGCGCGATGCGCGCGTTGAGCATCGCCTCGGTGTCGCGGCCCATGGTGATCGAGCCCGCGAGCACCTGGCTCACGAACTCCTTGATCACGTCCTTGCCGCGTTCCTTCGCCGCCTTGTCCTTGCCGCCGACGCGTCCCTGCTCGACGATCTGATCGAGCAGGCTGAGCTCCGACGCTTCGGCCGACAGACCCGGTTGCGCGCCCTGCTGCGCCTTGGCGTCAGGCATCGCCGCCTCCCTTGATCCCGAGCTCGCCGCGCAGCTTGCTCATCTTTTCCGCATCCTCGATCGTCGACTGAAGGATCTCATCGAGCTTGTCGTTGCCCTGCAGCGAGCCGCGCAGGTCGGCGAGCTTCGTCCGCAGCTCGAGCAGTTCGCGCAACGGCTTCACCTGCTGCGCCACCGCATCCGGCGCGAAGTCATCCATCGACTTGAAGGTGAGGTCGACGCCGAGCTTCCCGGCATTCGGGTCATCGCTCAGCGTGTTCTCCACCGAGAACGCGAGGTGCGGCTTCATGCTCGCCAGCACTTCGTCGAAGTTGTCGAGCGTGACGTCGACGAACTTTCGTTCCTTGAGCTTGGGGAGCGGATCGGTCGGCTGCCCGGTGAAATCGCCCAGCACGCCCATGACGAACGGAAGCTCGCGCATCTCGATCGCGCCTCCCGTCTCGACATCGTAGCTGAGCATCACACGAGGCGGGCGCACCCGCTCGAGCTTCTTTTGCGTACTGTCTTTCGCCATTGACGGACTCCCTTCAGTCGAGGTCAGCGCGGACCATCCAGCGCCGCGATCGGTCAACGGCCGTGTCGCGCTCGCCGAGTGTGGCGACGCGTGTCGGGCGCGCGGTGGCCGAGCGTGGTGAGCGTACGGCTTGGTGCGCGACCTGTCAAGCAGCGCCGTAGCTTGACGTTGCCTACGGTCGCGGAACCTCGGCGACGTCGAGAATTTCGGCGACGATCATCGTACGGACGATCGCCGCAAGCTCGGATGGCGCCCATTCCGGCGCGATCGCGCCGTTGTCCAACAGCATCTGCCAGAGGTCGCGCACGGTCCGTGTGCCATCGCACCGCGCCAGGATCGCGGCGAGCCACGTGGGTCCCGTCATCTCGCCGGAAAAGGCGCCCGGCGCGATGACGGCGGCGCCCGTCGGGTTCCACTCGCCCTTGTCCCGCGCATGGCGCACGGCAACGGCGGCACCATCGCGCGCGACCGGCCGCATCGCCAGTACTCGGTCGCTCGCATCCGGCTGCGCCATCAGCGTCTCGAATTCGATGTACCAGTCGATGTCACGCCATGTGGCGCCGCCGCGCAGTTCCTGGCGGCGCGTGATCAGCGGAGCGGAGCCATCGTGCTTGCGGATCACGATCGTGCCGTACAGCAGCTCGCGCACGCCGAGCAACTTCAGCGGCATCAGATGATGAAAGACCTTGTCGAAGCCGATGCGGCGGCTCGCCGCGGCG
>JALZAE010000280.1 GCA_030948535.1 Gemmatimonadota bacterium
CGATGTTCGGCACGCGACGCAGCGCGATCTGCGAGCCGGGGAGGAACGCGTCGACGCCCATGAGGTCGACGACGACACCACCCTTGATCTTCTTGACGAGCGTGCCTTCCACCGGAAGATCGTTCTCGTACGCCTGACGGATGCGCTCCCACACGCGCATGAAGTCGGCCTTCTTCTTCGACAGAACGACGGAGCCTTCGGCGTCTTCGAGATGCTCGAGGAGCACCTCGACTTCATCGCCGGCCTTGAGGTCGGGGAAGTCCTTGAATTCTTCGAGCGGAACGGCACCCTCGGACTTGAAGCCGATGTCGAGGATGACCATGTTGTCGCGGATCTCGAGGACCTTCGACTTGACGATCTCGCCTTCGTCGATCGACGCCAGGGTGCCCTGGTACATCTCGATCATCGCGGCTTCTTCTTCGTCCGTGTACTCTTCGTCGTCCCAGCGGTTGTCGCCCTTGGCGAGCACGCGGAGCTGACTCTTGCTCGCGTCCTTCGCGGCGTCACGCTTGGCTTCGCGATCCATGACCGCGGTGTTGCCTGGGGTCGTGCCTGGGATAGTGGTGTCTAGCTCGGACATACCGAAACGAATCTCCTGGACCCGCGGATCTTTAGGCTCGCCGCGCCGAGTAAGGGGTGTGAACGAAGTCCAGCTCCGAGCGGCGTCGCGAACGTGCGCGGCCGTGGAGCGGGGGAAGCAGATAAACGTACCCTGAGACGGCGCCGAGATCAATGGGCGGAAGTCATGCCGCGCACGTCAGTTACAATCGGCGCCTTGACGGCTCGCTTGATTCGATGCGGAGGGCTATCGCCGGGTGGACGCTCACCGCACGCCACGTGGGCACGAGCGCCGAAGCCATGAGACGACGAAGAGCGCGGCCAGCGTGCCGATCAAGATGACGGGATCACGCGGCGAAACATCGGTTGTCGGTTGCCGACAAGTCACGCCGATCAGCCGCGCGAGCGCTCGGGATCGGTGACGGAGCGGACGAGCGAAACGATCCTGTCGACCTGCTCGGCCTGCGTCAGGTAGGTCGTGTCGACGAGAATGGCGTCGCGCGCTTGTGCCGATTGCGTCGCATCCTGCGCATCGCGGTGCACCAGCGCGTCGGTCTCGACGGCGATCTCGTCGTCACTCGGGCCGCGGCCGAGGCGCTGCGTCAGCCGTCGGCGCGCGCGCTCCCAGGGGTCGGCCACGAGAAAAATCTTCACCGCCGCGTCGGGAAAGACCGCGGTTCCCATGTCCCGTCCGTCCACCACGACGTTGTCGCGGCGGGCGGCCCCCTGCACCATCGCGTTCACCCAGGCGCGCACGGTCGGCATCTGCGCCACGCGCGACACCGCCGCCGTCACGTCCGGTCCGCGAATCTCGTCGCCGAGCGCGACACCGCCGTGCGCCGGCACGAATGAGGTGCCGTCCGGCACCAGGCCGATTTCGCTCGCGTACCGGATTACGTCGGACTCGCTCCACGCACCGGGCGCTTGCTTGGAATGGAGCGTGCGCGCGGTGGCGGCGCGGTAGAGGGCGCCGGAATCCACGTGACGGAAACCCAATCGCCTCGCGACCCACTGCGCCGTCGACGATTTACCCGACGCCGCTGGGCCGTCGATGGTGACCACGATGGAGTGCGCGGGCTTGGAAGATCCGTCGTTCGGCACGTCGGTCACTCGCTGCTCATCCGGTCGATGTCGGTCCAGAAGCCCGGGTACGATACGGCAACGCATGCGCGGTCATCAATCGCGATCTCGTTGCCAGGGAGCGCCGCCAGAATTCCGAAGGCCATCGCAACGCGATGATCGCCGTACGTGATCACGGACCCACGCAACGGCTCGTCGCCACCGCGCACCACGAGGCCGTCCGGGCGCTCGTCGGCATCGACGCCGATTGCGCGCAGGTTGGCGACGACCGCGGCGATGCGGTCGCTCTCCTTCACGCGAAGCTCGCTGGCGCCGGCAATCTCCGTCACCCCCTCGGCGCGCGACGCGACGCACGCGAGCAGCGGCAGCTCGTCGATCATCGATGGGACCACGTCACCCGAGACGGCGATGCCGCGCAGTCGGGATGGAAACGCCCGCAGCGTTCCGACCGGCTCGCCCGACTCCTCCCGCCGATCGAGAATCTCGATGCGCGCGCCCATCGCGCGCATCGCGCGGACGAATCCAGCGCGCGTCTCGTTGAGGCACACACGCCGCATCTCCACGCCGGCGCCATCGCCAAGCGCCGCGAGCGCCAGAGGAAACGCCGCCGAGGACGGATCGCCGGGGATGTCGACGTCGAGCGGCGTGAGGTTGCTCGTCGCGGAGAGGCGCACCACGCCGCCTGCGACATCGATCGACACGCCCATGGCGCGCAGCATCCGCTCGGTGTGATCGCGCGAGCGCGCGGGCTCGCTCACGCTCGCCGGTACGCCCGCGACGAGCGCCGCCAACAGAATGGCACTCTTCACCTGCGCGCTCGCCGTGCTCGACTGCCAATCGATCGAGGCGAGATCGCCGCCGAGCACGCGCATCGGCAATCCGTCGCCGCGCTCGAACTCGAAGCGCGCGCCCATGCGGCCGAGTGGATCGGAAATGCGATGCATCGGCCTGTGACTCAAGCTGTCGTCGCCGACGAAGCGCGATGCGAATGGCATCGCGGAGACGATGCCCGTGAGCAGCCGCGTCGTCGTGCCGCTATTACCACAATCGAGGTCGCGGGCCGGCGCGCGGAAACCGCGCAGTCCTCTGCCCTGCACGCGCATCTTCCCGGTGAGCTCGCCGATCTCGACGCCCAGCGCGCGCAACGCCGCCGCCGTCGATTGCACATCGGCCGAGAGGAGAATGCCCCGAACCGCCGACGTGCCGTCAGCGAGCGCGGCCAGCATGAGCGCGCGATGCGAAATGGATTTGTCGCCGGGTATCTCGAGCGACACGAGGCCGGTCACGACGCGTCGCCCGCGCGCGAGCGCCACGATCGCGCGTGCTCCCAGGCGTCGCCGAGGCTCGCGGCGTCGTGGCGCTCGATCGCGATGCGCGCCGTTCGCAGCTGCGCTTCCATGGCGGCAAGCGCGCGCGACAGCTCGTCGGGGGCGGCGGTCAGCAGCTCGCGCCACATGGGCCACGGAC
>JALZAE010000590.1 GCA_030948535.1 Gemmatimonadota bacterium
CGCGGCGGCCGCGACGGCCGCGCATCCCGCGCGCGCGCCCGCGGCTGGCCCCGCGGCGTGACCCGCGTACGCCCATTGCGGCCACTCGCGCGAGACCGGGTCGAGGATGGCGATGCCGAGCGAAGCCACGTCCGGGCGGCTCCGCGCGCCGACGTCGACATAGGAGGCCTCGACGGAGGCGAGGCTACTGTCGGCCGGGCGACGGCGCTGCAGATGCGTGCTCTTGACACCGATCACGCCCGGAACCGGACCGCGCCGCGTCTCGACGCGTATGCGCTGTCCCTCGTGGAACTGATCCCACATCGGGCTCGGGCGATTGCCCATCGGGTCGTGCAGCCGGAGATATCCCTCGTCGTCGATCTCGCTGACGAAAAACGAGAATCTGTCGAGCGCGCACGCGATCACTCTGCGCGGCGAGCCGGAGCCGCGGCGAGCGATGAGATTCCCGATCGCATCGCGCCGCCACCCCGGAATCGCATGCTCGATCGCGTCGGTGAATGGACGCTCGCGTCCGGTCGAGGCGGGCGCGATGATCCAGCTGGCGAGCGCGTCGTTGCCGGCCGGTGATATTTGCTGCGCCGCCGCGGCGCCGGTAGCGACGAGTAGTAGCAGGACGGAGTGCCTAACGAGTGAAGAGCGCATCCATGGTGGCCGCAAGCGTTGGATCCTCTGAGGTGAGCTCGTTGATGAACGTGTGCCAGGCCCGCTCATCGGATGGATCGAGCGTGCCGACCACCCGGCCATCGTCGCCCAGGCTGATACGCCCGGAGGCGACGGCGTCGACGGCGCGCGGTAACAGTCTGTGCTCCGCGCGCAGCACGCGCGCGGCGAGCGTGTCGGGTGTATCCGCCGGGAGCACTGGCAGCGGCCACTGCGCGATGATCGAGCCGCGGTCGTACTCCTCGTCGACGAAATGCACGGTCGGTCCGGAGAGACGCTCGCCGGCCTCGAGCACCGCGCGATGCACGCGCGCGCCGTACATGCCTGCGCCGCCGAACGCCGGCAAGAGGGCGGGATGTACGTTGAGCATGCGACCCCGATAGGCGCGCACGACCGCGGCCGGGATGAGGCGCAGGTAGCCGGCGAGAACGATGAGATCTATTCCGCGCTCGGCGAACAGCCGCAGCATCGCGTCGTCGCTCGCCGAGAGCGCGCCGATGTCGAGCGCCTCGATCTTTCGCTCGCGTGCGAGCTCGAGCGCGCCGGCGTCCGCCTTGTCCGACGCGACCAACACGACATCGCCCCCGCGCGCCGCGCCTTTTTCGGCGAGGTAGTCGAGTAGCGCGCGCAGGTTGGATCCTCGCCCGGAAGCGAGTACGGCAATACGCGGCGGCATGGAACGGGATTCTACGGGGGGCGGGAATGGAGGGAAGGGCTTCCCGCCGGCGGGCCGCACCGGCTTCAGTCTGTGGTCAGTATCATCTCCACGACTTCCGCCAGCGAACGCCGCACGAGATTTCGCGTCTCCGCTTGGGCCACATCTTCGGGCGGCGTACCCGGCGCGGGCACGAGCGCGGCGATGCCGCCGAGGGCGAAGGCGGGCTCGATGTCGCGCCAGCGATCGCCGACATACCAGGAGCGCTCGAGATCCAGCGCGTGCTCGGCCGCGGCTTCGCGAAAGAGGGCGGTGCCCGGCTTCCGGCAGGCGCATGCCAATCCCTCGTGCGACGGGGCGTGCGGACAGATGTACACCGCGTCGATCTGCGCGCCTTCCTCGCGCAGCAGCTCGGCGATGCGCGCCTCGACGTGCACGAAATCCTCGAAGGTGAAATAGCCGCGCCCGATCCCCGATTGATTCGTCACCACGATCACGGGAACGCCGGCGTCGTTGAGCCGCGAGATCGCCGAGGCGGCACCATGGACGAGCTCCACGTCTTCAGGTTTCGCGATGTATTCGACGTCCGTGATGATGGTGCCATCACGATCGAGAAAGACGGCCGGACGCAATGGCGCGGTCATGCGAGTGCTCCCGCGACGACGGTGACAAGGCGATCATCGTCGGTCGCCGGCACGGAGCGCAAATCGAGCAGGAATGTGTCGGCCGAGATGCGGCCGATGACCGGCGGACGCCCGCCACGCAGTTGTGCGTCGAGCGCAGCCGGATCGCCATTGAGCGCCAGCGCGGCCGAAGGCAACTTCGCCGACGGAAAGGCACCTCCGCCGACGCTCCCCTCCGAATCCACTACGGCGCAACGCACACCGCGAGCGCACAGCGTCTCCGCCATCCGCGCAGCCCGGGCGCGCAGCTCGCCGCGCGTCGCGGCGAGCATCGCCAGCGCGGGGATCTCGCGCACGGCACGCTCGGGCTCGCGGTAGAGCGCCAGTGTCGCCTCGAGTGCAGCCAATGTCATCTTGTCGACACGGAATGCGCGGGTGAGAGGATTCTTTCGCATACGCGCGATCGCGTCGGCGGTACCGAGGATGATGCCGGCTTGCGGACCCCCGAGCAACTTGTCGCCGCTCATCGTGACGATGGTCGCGCCATCGCGTACGACGTCACCGGCCACCGGCTCGCCCGAGAGACCGTAGGCATCGAGCGGCGCGATCAGTCCGCTACCGAGGTCGTAGAGAAGGGGCACGCCGCGCGCGCGGCCGAGCGTGGCGAGCGCACGAACGTCTACCTCGGCGACGAATCCCTCCATCGCGAAGTTGCTGCGATGCACCTTGACGAGCGCGCCCGTCTTGAGCGTGAGCGCGCGCGCGTAGTCGTCCGCGTGCGTGCGATTGGTCGAGCCGACCTCGATCAACGTCGCGCCGCTCTTGGCCATGATGTCGGGCACGCGAAAACTGCCCCCGATCTCGACCAGCTCACCGCGCGATACGATCGCTTCGCGCGCTTCGGCAAAGGTGTTCAGCGCCAGCACCAGCGCGGCCGCGCCGTTATTGACGACGAGCGCATCCTCCGCGCCGGTCAGCTCGCGCAGCAGCGAGGCGCAGTGCACGTACCGGCTGCCGCGCTCGCCACGCTCGAGGTCGTACTCGAGGTTGGCGAACCCCTGCGCGACGACGCGGATCGCGTCGAGCGCGACGGTCGCCAGCGGCGCGCGGCCAAGATTGGTGTGCAGCACCACGCCGGTGGCGTTGAAGACCGGACGAAGCGATGCGCGCGACCGTTCCTCGAGCGCGAGCGCGACGACGTCGCGCCACGCGCTTGCATCGCGCGGCGCCTTGGCCGGATCGAGGCGCGCACGGTCGACCGCATCGCGGACCGCATCGACCACCAACGCTCGTGGTGATTCGGCGAGCATCGCGCGGAGCGCGTCGCTCTCGAGCAACGCGCTCACGCTCGGCAGGGAGCGGCGGGGATCGTCACTCACGCGCGTGGCGGCCGTCGCCGTGCGGTGTCCGCCGCGGCGGGAGTTCTCGGCGCGCCGGGGAGCGGGCGGCGAAGTGAGTCCGCCGGCGGCGGCGCCGGCTTGGGAGCCGTGAAGACGCGCGAGATCGGCCGAGTCTTGCCGAGCAGATTCCGCAGCGTCGTTGTCTCGATGCGGTACTGCGCGCCGGCGCGCAGCGGCGTCGCCAACCGCAGCACGACACCGGTCATGGGCAACGGGCCCGTCAGCGTGGGCGCGGGCGGCGGCGCCAACGTATCTCGCGCAACGCGCCGCGGCGGCGGTAGCGGAATCGAGTCGCGGATGCGGCGCAGCGAGTCGGCGCGCTGCACGGAGTCACTAACGATCCGGTCGTAGTCCATCGCCGACATGATCTGCGCGACGCGGTCGCGCGACGAATCCGCGGCGAGAACCCGAAAGACGGTGGTGTCGATTGGGGCGGGCACCGGCTGGTCGAAGGTCAGCCGAACGGTGAGTGAGTCGCGCACCTCGATCGCCGAGAGGCCTGGCCCGACCGAATCGTGCACGAAGGCGAGGAGCCGCAGCGATGCGGTGTCGCTCAGCGTGACCACGGTGCTGTCGAACATCTCGCGTGGATCGCGCGCGTGATTGTTGTTGACGTCCTGGTAACCGTAGACGACGTACGTCGCCGGCGACAAGAAGGGGAGCTCGAACCGTCCGCTGGAATCGGCGCGCGCGACGAAGACGGTGCTGTCCGGCCGGCGTACCGCCTCGATCGACGCCACCGAAATCCCGCGATTCGCGGCCCAGTCGTAGATGATGCCGGCGATCCGGCCGCGCGGAAACGTCGGGCCGGTGGAGAAGGAGATGGTCGTGCGCTCCTTGCGCACGTTGTTGCGCAGGTCGGTAATCCCCGGCAGTAGCGTGATGGTGTAAACGGTATTCGGACGCCAATCGCGCCGCGCGCGTACGCTGATCGACGAGCGATGCCAATCCACGCGGGCGTCGCCGTCGCGCGGCGAGATCACGATCAGCCCACGGAGATCGGTGGCCCCTTGGGGTCGCTCGCTCACGACCTCATCAAAACGAAATACCACGGCCGGAGGACGCGCATTCACCGCGCCACTTTCGGGCGACACGCTGAGCAGCTTGGGCGGCTCGTGATCTTCCGGGCCGCCCGGTGGATACTGTGACGATGCGCACGCGGCTGCCGCGGCGACAATGACCGCGAACGCGATCAGTCGCCGCACAACGCCGCCACCTTCTCGCTCAGTTGCTCGCGGCGAGCACTCCACTCGCGCTCCTTCTGCCGCTCGGCCTCCACGACATTCGCCGGTGCGCGATCGACGAAGCCGGCGTTGGCGAGCCGGCCGCGCAGCGCGGCGAGCTGCTTCTCGAGCGCACCCAGCTCCCCCTTGAAGCGCGCACACTCTTTCGCCAGGTCGACCGCGCCCGCGAGCAGGAGGAACAGCTCGGACCCGTCGGCGAGCATCGCGTGGGCCGCCGCCTCGGAGGGCGTGGCGTCGGCGGCCGCGATCGTTGCGCGCACGCCGGGGAGCCGGCCGAGTATTGCGGCGTACTCGGCGAAGGTCGCACGCGCAGCGGAGGAGGCCGGACGAATCAAGACGTCGATTGCGGTCCCGGGTCCGATGTTGTATTCGACGCGCAGTTGTCGCACGCGCACCGCGGCATCGCGTACGCGCTCGAACTCCGTCGCGCTGTCGGACGCGACGCCTCGCACCTGAGGCCAGTAGGCGCGCGCGAGTACGTCGGCGTCGCGTCGGCCGGGCAGTCTTTGCCACAACGTCTCGGTGATGAATGGCACCACCGGATGCAGCAGTCGCAGCGCGGCATCGAACACGTGGGCGAGCACGGCGCGCGCGACGGTGGCGTCCTCGGCGTTTCCGGCGTCGAGCAGACGCGACTTCGTGCTCTCGAGATACCACGCTGCGAGCTCATCCCAGGTAAAGCGGCGCGCGGCTTCGGCGTATTCCATCAGGCGCAGCCCGGCGTAGCGCTCGCCCTCGAGCCACTTGCCATCGTGCGTCGGCCGCGGCGGACCGAGCGACGCGTCGCATTCGGCGATGGCCGCATCGAGGCGGGCCAGGATCCACTTGTCCGCACTCGTCAGGCGCTCCGGCGCGATGGCATCGAGCGGCTCGACCGCGCCGTCGCCGACGTTGGCCAGCAAGAAGCGTCCGATGTTCCACAGCTTCGTGACGAAATTTCGGCCGGGCGCGAACGACTGCTCGAGATTGTTGGGGTCGAGCATGACGTTGGTGCCGAGTCCGAGACTCGACACCACCGTGTAGCGCAACGCGTCGGCG
>JALZAE010000312.1 GCA_030948535.1 Gemmatimonadota bacterium
CACCGAGAGCCTGGTCATCGCGGTGCTCGGCGCGGCGCTCGGATATGTCCTGGCGCGTGTCTCCGTGACGGCGATCTCGCGGG
This sequence comes from Gemmatimonadota bacterium, assembly GCA_030948535.1. Taxonomy (GTDB): domain Bacteria; phylum Gemmatimonadota; class Gemmatimonadetes; order Gemmatimonadales; family Gemmatimonadaceae; genus JALZAE01. The sequence continues at coordinate 84 of JALZAE010000312.1, forward strand.
CGCTGTTCGCCGCCTTTCCACCCGAGGCCGGCACCGTCGTGCTCAATCTGCAGCCGAGTTGGCGCGTCCTCAGCATCACGGCGGTGATGGCGGTCGCCAGCGTGTTGGTGTTCGGGCTCGTGCCCGCGCTGCAGGGCACATCGCTGGATGTCGCCGGACAACTCAAGGGCGACGATCGCGCCTTTGGCGGCCGGCTGCGCCGATCGCGCTTCCGCGATTGGCTGGTGACCGCGCAGGTCGCGGCCTGTCTGGTGCTCACGGTCGCCGCCGGAATTCTCACCCAGAGCGTGCGGCACATGCTCAACACGCAGACGGGTGTCGACCCGTCGCACGTCGTCGTGGCGCGGCTGGGGCTGTCGACCGACGGCCGCATTCCACCGAAGCTCGCCACGGCGCGCGCGGAATTCGCCGCGAAAGTCGCGCTATTGCCCGGCGTGGCATCGTTGGCGCGCGTGTTCGAAGTGCCCTTCGACGGACGATTGCGCGCGATGCAGATACAGGAGGGCGGCGCGATACGGGTCCTGCGCATGGACGTCGTCACGCCCGCTTATTTCGATGTGGTGCGACAGCGGCTGCTCCGCGGGCGCATCTTCAGTGCCGCGGACACCAGCGCCGCATCGGCCGTCGCGGTGGTGACGTCGGCCACCGCCAAGATGCTCTGGCCGGGCCGCGACGCGATCGGCCAGCAGCTGCACGCGGTCGCTGAGCAGCAGGACGCGCCGGAGCGCATCTATGATGTCATCGGCGTCGTTGCCGATGCACGCACCGGCTGGCTCTGGGACGACGACGATGGCGCGTATGCCTACCTGCCTGCTTCGCCAGGCCGGATGACCGCATCGGAGATGCCGCTGCTCATCCGCACCGATGGCTCCGCGGGCGACGTCACGGCGGCGCTTACTCGAGTCGCGCTCGACGTCGATCCAACCGCGCCACTTCGCGTCACGCCTCTCACCGACTATCTCGGCGTACAGCTGCTGCCGTTCGAGTACGCCTCGAAGGTCGCGCTGGGCATCGGCGCGATCGGCCTGCTGCTGTCGATGGTTGGACTCTACGGCATCGTCGCGTTCGCCGTGCGGCAACGGACGCACGAGGTCGCCGTGCACATCGCGATGGGCGCGGGTCGCCGCGACGTGCTGCGATTGGTGCTCCGCCGAGAGCTGCGACTCGTGGTGATCGGTCTCGTGATCGGACTCGTGCTGGCATCAGGCGAAGCGAAGCTGATCGGCAGCATGCAGGTGCCGCTCACGCCGCTCGGCCCGGCGGGTTTCGTGCTACTGCCGCTGCTGCTTTTACTCGTGGCCGTGACGGCGAGCGTTGTGCCGGCGATGCGCGCGCTGCGTGTCGATCCCATGCGCGTGCTCCGGCAGGAGTAGACGCGCCGTCAGGATGCGCATCAGCGCCAGCGAAACAGCTTCAGCGCGAGAACGAAGCTGACCACCAGCCACGCGACGATCACCGTCAGATAGCGCGCGACGTCCGGCAGCCCGGCGCCTTGAAGAATGTTCGCGCGCAACGCGTTGATCACCGCCGTGAGGGGCAGCATTTGGATCACCGGCTGAATCGCCGCGGGAAATTTCGTGGCCGAGAAAAACACGCCGCTCAAGATCCACATGGGCAGCATGACGAGATTCATGAGTCCGGATGCCGCCTCCATCGTTTTGGCGCGCGAGGCGATGAGCAACCCGAGCGCGCTGAACGCGAGCGACGACAACAAGCAGATGAGCCCGAGCTGCCAAAGCGATCCGCGCAGCGGCACACCGAACGCGAGCGCGCCGAAGCCGAGCAGCACGACGACCTCGACGATCAGCAGCGACAGCCGCTGGAGGAGGAACGACGTGAGATATTCGGCGCGGGACATCGGCGTCGCGACCAGTCGCTTGAGCAGCTTCTTCTTCCGCGCGTCGACGACCGCGAAGCCGAGTCCCCAGATGCCACTGCCCATCAGATTCATCCCGAGCAATCCGGGAATGACGAAATCGATGTACCGCGAGCCCGGCTCGGTGATTTGTACGTCGCGCGCGGCGACGAGATCGGTCCGCCCCGCTGCTCGCTGAATGGCGATGTCGGCCAGCGTACGCGCCGTGCGGCCTTCGGGGCGGGCGCCGTCGTAGCGGTACTCCACGCTGCCGTCGGCGCGCGGCGCGACGACCAGCGCGACTGTTCCCGTCCGCAGCGCCTTCGCCGCGGCGCTGTCGTCGAGCATCTCCGGTGACAGTGCCGAGTCGCGCGCGATAACATCACGGATGGCCGGCGCGTTCGCCGCGCCCGACAGCACCGCGACCTTGGTGACATCCGGCTTCCGATTCTTGAACGCGATGCCGAGCCCCGCCGCCAAAAGGATCGGAAAGATGAACACCCAGAACACCGCCTCCGGCTCGCGATAGAATTCGCGAAACCGATTCGCCGTGAGCTGCACCAGAGACCGGTCGGCAAAAGATCGGCGGGCAGCGGACGGACCCGACGCCCGACGCCCGACGCCCGACGCCCCAGTTTCAGTCTTCACGCAGGTGTCTTCCGGTCAACGCCACGAACACATCCTCGAGCGACGCCGAGCGCGTCGTTAGCTCGGTGAGCGGGATATTCTGCGCACCGAGCAGCGCGAGCAGCGCCGGCACCGCGCGGTGCAGCTCGCTCGATCTGAGGCGATAGCGCGACGCCGTTCCCTGCTCGGCCGCGGCGTCCGACACACCGTCGAGCGCGGCGAGCGCCGCGACGTCGATCGGCGTGTCGGCGGAGACGGCGAACTCCACCACGTGCGCCGCGCCGAGCGACGCGATGAGCTCTTGCGGCGTGCCCAAGGCGATGACGGTCCCATGATCCACGATCGCGACGCGATCGCACAGCCGCTCCGCCTCGTCCATGTAGTGCGTCGTAAGGACGATCGTGCGGCCCGTGGCGCGAAAGCGCTCGATCAGATCCCAAAGCTGCCGTCGCGACTGAGGATCGAGCCCAGTCGTGGGCTCATCGAGAAAGAGCAGCTGCGGGTCTCCGACCAGGGCGCAGGCGACCGCCAGCCGTTGCTTCTGTCCGCCGGAGAGTTGGCCGACGCGGCCGTCGCGCTTTTCCTCCAGCTGCACCGCGGCGATGATCTCGTCGACGCTTCTCCCCTTGGCGTAGAAGCTTCGAAAGAGGCGCAGCGTCTCCTTCACCGTGAGCTTCTCGCTCAGCTGCGTCTCCTGCAGCGAGATGCCGAGCCGTTCGCGTAGCGCCCGGCCATCGGTGGCCCAGCGCTGTCCGAGGATCTCGACGTCGCCTCCGTCGGGCTCGAGCAGCCCTTCGCAAATCTCGATCGTCGTCGTCTTCCCCGCACCGTTGGGGCCGAGCAGCCCGAAGCATTCGCCGGACTCGACGACCAGGTCCAGGGCGCGCACGGCCAGGACGTCGCCGTAGGCCTTCTTGAGTCCCGAGACGCGCAGTGCGGCGATCATTGACATCTTCTTGGCATGGTCAGGCTTCTGCAAATGGCGGTGCGCAAACAGCTTCGATGCGTGAAGATGCTAGCTTGCGCGCGTGCACGAGTCGAGGCCGATTCCCACTGGTGCGGCGCGACCATCACCGCTACCGTTTATGCAGCAAGCGCTCGAAAAGAGGGCCCGCTCCCGGGCAACCTCTCTGTGCTGATCAGCCGGGCTGCTGCATTATTATGAATTAGCGGTAAGTGTTCTGTCGTCGTGCTCTTGGCGACTGCCCTCCCTGTGCTTCCACTGCCGCAACTTCGCGAGGGCTTCGACGTGCGGCGATCGACCTGGTCGATCTACATCCCCAAATCCTCGTGCATCGCCATTAGTGCTGGCGAGCCATCACCCGTGCGAGCCAAACCGGAGGCCGAGCTGCCCGCACTCGCGTGAGCGATCGCGCCCATCGTAGCACCACAGTCGAAACGGATTCTTGCAAGTGCAATCGCGCACGCCGAACCGCGTGCAACGTCCAGTTTCACCCTTCTCGGAGGACGTAGCGATCCTATGTGTGCTCTCACTTCCCGCGCCGCCGCAGCATCGGCGGCAGTAGCCCTCGCGCTCTGTCTGTTGACAGGTGCCGCGAAGGCCCAGCAAAGCGTCATGGTCCATGTCACGGACGCCGGAACCACGGCTCCAGTGGATCAGGCGCAGGTCAGCCTCGTCGGCACGACGCTCGGTGGCATCACGAACAGTGACGGACGCGTTACGGTCCGCGGCGTGAAGCCCGGTACGCACCAGATTCGCGTGTTGCGCGTCGGCTATGCCGAACAAAAGAAGGCGGTCGTGGTCACGGCCGGCGCCGATGCGTCGGTCGAGTTCTCCCTCTCGACCGCTGCCTTCACGCTCGCGCCGACGGTTTCGACCGCAACGGGCGAGACGAGACGCGTCGAGCTCGGCAACTCCATTGCCCAGATCGATGCGGCCAAGGTCGCTGAGACGTCGCCCATCTCCAACGTGGCCGACATGCTCAACTCCCGCGCGCCCGGGGTGTCCGTCATCAGCGGCACGCAGACCGGCACCGGACAGCGCGTCCGCATCCGCGGCACGAACTCGCTCTCGCTGACGAATGAGCCGATCTACGTGATCGACGGCATTCGCATGACGAGCACGGCAAGCTCGATCGCTTTCGGCAGCGGCGGGAACAACCCGAGTCGTGTTGGCGATATCGACCCGGCAGAGATCGAGAACATCGAAATCGTGAAGGGACCGTCGGCAGCGACGCTGTACGGCACCGACGCCGCGAACGGCGTCATCGTGATCACCACGAAGCGCGGGCGCGCCGGCAAGACGCGCATCAACGCGTTCGTGGAGAACGGCCTCATCAAGGACCGCAACAC